>JACQVA010000257.1 GCA_016210005.1 Deltaproteobacteria bacterium
AGGCCACGAACTGCGCCATCCCCTGCTCCGCCAGCACCTTGGTGATCGCCGCCGTCAGTGTCGTCTTGCCGTGATCGATGTGTCCGATCGTCCCCACGTTCACGTGCGGCTTCTTGCGCTCAAATTTCTGCTTCGCCATGAGATCGATGCCTCGCTATCTCAACGTCCACGCCAGCAGCACGAAAAGCCCAGGAGCGGAATCGAACCGCCGACCTCGTCCTTACCAAGGACGTGCTCTAGCCGACTGAGCTACCTGGGCGTACCGTGCAAGTTCACTTACCGCGCCGCGCCTCCGAATCAAAGCGGGAAACGGGATTCGAACCCGCGACCCTCAGCTTGGAAGGCTGATGCTCTAACCAACTGAGCTACTCCCGCATCGCATGCCACCGGCACCTGCTCCCAAGTCATGGTGGAGAGGGGAGGATTCGAACCTCCGAAGGCGTAAAGCCGGCAGATTTACAGTCTGCTCCCTTTGGCCACTCGGGTACCTCTCCGCTGCCATGGAGCCGATGGCCAGATTCGAACTGGCAACCTACTGATTACAAGTCAGTCGCTCTACCATTGGAGCTACATCGGCCAAAATGCCATGTTGACTCACGGCGGTTTTCGGCAAACCGCCCAGAAGCCAGCCTGGCGCGAAACCTGCTCACTATCAGCGCCCCGAACGAGTGTCAAGCGTATGTAGCGAGGCGACAAAATCATGACGCTAGCATGCTAAGATCGCTCGCTGCTACCCGATTTCCCCACTCGGCCAACTTACCTTGCCGACCTTGCCGAGCCATGTTGCGGGGCTGATCGCCACCACGCTCGCCACGGTCCCGAAGACGCAGCCACTTTCCACCAAGCAGGCAAATTCTCCCGCTCGCTCAGGTAATCCGCAAGATGTTCCTTGAAAACGACCAACTGTTCCAGCATTTGTCACGCCTCACAGGGCAGCGGGTGTATTTCGACCGCTGCTCGTAGCGGTCGCGGGGGATCAGTGACGGGGACGCGACCAGCGGAAGGGGGAATCCATGAGAGTGACTTACTGGCCTCAAGTTGTCGCAGGGGTGTTTCTGACGACCGGGGTCGCGTCAACGGCCATCGCCGAGGTGGGCGCGATGAAGCCCGCCTCGGTGATCGTGTTCCCGAAGGTGGTTGCCCGGGATAGCGGGCCAACCAATTGGGGCGGATTGGTCCAGGACACCTTCGTTCAGATCAGCAACACCGGCAACATGGCGGTCTCGGCACACTGCTTCTTTGTAAACGGCGCCAAGTCCTGCCCCTGGGGCGACGAGTGTGCTTCCGACTTGGACTGCGACTACGAGCCCTGCACCGCGCAGTGGCAATTGATGGATTTCTACGTCGACTTGACCCCGCGGCAACCCATATCTTGGGTGGTGTCGCAGGGCCGGCCGGAGGTCTACGAGCCCTTCTACACACCGCCCATCCCGCAGCTCGGCTTGCTGCCGTTTACCGGCGAGTTGCTCTGCGTCCAAGTCGACGCTGATGGCCTGCCCATACCTGGCAACAGCCTCACCGGCGAGGCCACGCTGGTAGACCAGCGCAACGGCTATGACGTGGCCAAGTACAGCGCCGTTGGCATACTTGGCATCGACTTCGTGGGCATCGACGGGGTTCTTGATCTCGACGGCATCGAATACGACCCGTGCCCATCGCGCTGGACCGTGAACCATTCGGTGATGGGCGCCGCCGAGGTAGCCACGTCATTCGCCATCGTCCCCTGCACGCAGAACTTCGAGACCCAAGCGCCGCAAACCCTCAACGTCAACTTCAGGGTGACCAACGAATTCGAGCAAATGCTGTCGGCAACGAAGTCGGTAACTTGCTGGGATGATCTCTCGTTTAAGGACCTCGCCCCCGGCTTCTTCGAGTGGCCCAGCGTGGGCTCCTTTCATCTGCAGACCAGGATGACATCGGTTGACGGCGGCTTCTTGGTGATAGCCCAGGAGTTTCATGGCCTTTGGGAATGGGAGTGGGGAATGCACACGGCCTCGGCGGCCGCCAACGCGCATCCGGACGGGAGTACTTACGGCGACCGGATCACCATACCGCCCCTGTGGTAATTACCGCGAAGTCCGATAACCGGCTGGAGTAATGGCAATGAAGAGAGGGGACATTATGGCACGGCGATCGCGCGAGCTTTGGGCGATTACGATGCTGGCTGCGGCCGGCATTGTCCAACCGGTCGCGGCGCAGATTTCGGAGCGCCCGGCGGCGGTGGTCGTCTACCCGTATATCCACGTCAACGACTACCAAGGCACCGACACCTTGGTGCAGCTTACCAATACGCTGGACTGGGAACCGGTCGACGTGCGCTGCTTTTACGAGAACGCCACCGGCTACTGCAGCAACACGTTCAATACCTGCACGATTGCGGCCGACTGCATAACGGGAGAAACCTGCGTGCCCTATTGGGTCGCGTGGGAATTCAACGTTCGCTTGACGCAGCGACAGCCGATCGGCTGGCACGCCGGGAGCGGGCTGGCGGCGTTGCCCTGCAACGCCAACGACTGCCCGCAAGCCAACCTGGGTTCGATCCCGCCGCTGCCGCCGGTGTTCGTAGGCGGCTTGCGTTGCCTGACGGTCACGGCTGCCGGTGACCCGCTGGAGATTGACGCCCTAATCGGTGACGCCACGCTGGAACGGTTCGTAAACCACGAGAGCCCGGACGTGGCAAAATACAGCGCCATCGGCTTTCGTGCCGAGTACTCCAACGACCGCGACGGCATGTTGTATCTTGGCGGCCCGAACGCCGAGTACGCGGCCTGTCCGGCCGTGAGCGAGGTCAATCACTTCTTCGACGGGGCCACCGACCCGGTGACGGGCTATAGTCCGGTGTCAACCACGCTGGTGCTCACTCCATGCAGTGTCGACTACCGATCGCAAACCCCTGGTCAGTCCGACGCAACACTGTATGTGACCAACGAGTTCGAGCAGGAGTTGTCGTTCAACAGGCAGGTAACCTGCCAGCAGGTCAACACGCTGTCCGAGATCTCACCGAGCTTGACTGCCGGTGCGTTCGGCAGCCTGATCGGAAAGACGCGCATCGCGGTTAATAGCGGCAGCGGCCTGCTGGCCGTAGCCGTAGAGCAGCACGGGTACTGGCCGTTTACCACTTCGGCCGCATTCAACGCGCGGGGACTAGGAGTGCGCGCCGAGGGTGACACCGTGGTGTTACCCCTGCCTACGCCCACCTCGACGCCAAGCTTCACCCCGACCGGCACTCCAACCAGAACCCCAACCAGAACCCCAACTAGAACTCCAACTAGGACTCCAACCAGAACCCCAACGGGCACCCCAACTAGAACTCCAACTATAACCCCAACCAGAACCCCAACGGGCACGCCAACTAAGACCCCAACCGTGACCATCACTCCGTCGAGAACCGCAACTAAGACCCCGTCCAAAACGGCAACCAAGACCAGCACGAAGACGCCGACGAAGACACCGACGAAGACCCCATGGTTCAGCAACCCAACCCCCACCACGACTAAGGCGCCAACCAGGCGAATCACTTTTACTCCGACATTGACCCCAACTAGGACCCCGACCCGGCGCCCGACCAAGACTCCGACCATAACCCCGACCCGCACCCCAACCCGGCGCCCGACCAGGACGCCCTCACTCACACCTACGCCCACACGGCGAAACACTCGCACACCGACATGGACTCCTACGCGCACGATCACCAGGACCAGCACGCCGACCGCCACCTGGAGCCCTACTCCGGGTCCCGCGCCTTCGATCAAGACACCCAGTCTCACCCCGGTGCCGCCGCCGCCCACCCCTACCCCGACAACGCCGATAGAAGTTTCCCCTACCGTCACCGTCGCTCCGGCAGCGGGCGCCTGAGGAATAGCCTCTAGAGTCGTTCTCCGGCGGTGGGGCCGCGCGCTCCACCGCCGCGCCAAGCAGCAACAACCCAAACCGAGGAGCAAGGAGATGCGCGTACAATTGTACTTCCGCGCCGCCGCGCTGGGCTCACTTCTGGTGAGTGCAGGACCCGCACACCCCGCCCACGCCGCCCCACTAGGCACCGGCTTCACCTATCAGGGTCAAGTTACGATCAGCGGTGCGCCCGCCAGCCCCACCTGCGATTTCGAGTTCAGCCTCTGGGACGCCGCCGGCAGCGGCACCCCGCCCACTGGTGGCGCGCAGATCGGCAGCACCCAGGCCGTCAACGGCGTCAGCGTCAGCGACGGGCTCTTCACCGTGGTCTTGAACAACACCGCACAGTTCGGCGTCAGCGCCTTCACCGGTCAGGACCGCTGGCTGCAGATGGCTGTGAGCTGCCCGGCAGGCGGCTCGCTCGTCACACTTGGCCCGCGCCAGAAGCTCACTGCCGCACCCTACGCGCTCTATTCTCCCAGCGCCGGCACTGCCGCGGATCTCAACTGCTCCGGCTGCGTCAGCTCCTCCGACCTCGCCGCCAGCGCCGTGAGCACCAACCAGATCGGCGACCTGCAAGTGACCACGGCGAAGATCGGCGACAGCCAGGTCACCTCGGCAAAAATCGCCGACGGCACCATCGACACCGCCGACTTGGCCCCCGCAGCGCGCGGCTGGCTGCTCGGCGGCAACGGCGGCACGACACCCGGAACCAACTTTGTCGGTACGACCGACAACCAAGCCCTGGAGTTGAAGGTCAACGGAGCGCGGGCGCTGCGCCTGGAGCCGCGCAGCTCAGCAGCAAATGTGATCGGTGGTCATGCGAGCAACTACGTCAACGCGAACGCCTCGAATGCAACCATTGGTGGCGGCGGCGCGTCGGGGAAGGCAAACCGCGTTACGGATAATTACGGCACCGTCGGCGGCGGCAAGGACAACCAAGCCGGCGATGACCCAGGTGACGGATCGAGTGATCAACGGACCGCCGAGTACGCAACTGTATGCGGGGGAGAAAATAATTCTGCCGGCAGCAGCTATTCGACTGTGGGCGGCGGCAGGTCCAACGCCGCTCTCGCTCCTTATGCTACTGTTTGCGGCGGTGGCCGGACCGACCCTTATGACGCTCTGACCGCCAACCAGGTCACAGACGAGTATGGCACGGTCGGCGGCGGCGGGAACAACACCGCCGGCGACGGCGACGCTGATACGTCCGACGCCGGGTACGCAACCGTCGCCGGCGGCTGGGACAACAGCGCGAGCGCCTTTCGCTCAACCGTCGGCGGCGGGTACTGGAACACGACCGCAGGCTCCACTTCAACGATCGCCGGTGGTGCGGGAAACTCGACGGCCGGGGATTATTCCACCGTTGGCGGTGGATATTTCAACGAAGCCTCCGGCAGCTATTCGGCGGTGGCCGGTGGCCGGCAGAACACCGCAAGCGGCAACTACGCGCTAGCCGCCGGGCGACGTGCCAGGGCCGCCCACCAAGGCAGCTTCGTCTGGGCCGACTCGACCGACTCCGACTTCACCTCCGCCGACAGCGACACCTTCAACGTCCGCGCTGCCAAAGGCGTCAGGCTGGGCAAGAACGCCGGCAGCGCCAACATCGGCCCCCATACCGGGCAATACTACCGGGACAACGCCATCATCGCCTGGGGCAGCATCAACGCCAACGGCACCATCAACCGAGAGTTTGGTGTCAATAACGTGACCCGTGACAGCGCGGGCGTCTATTCCATCACGGTTGACGTCAACCCGCAGGACTCCGGCTCCCTGGTGCCGGTCGCCAACGCCGAGGTCGACAGCGCACCGACCACTGCCGCCGCGGCCCGACTGGTGACCATCGACGAGGTCGCCTTCGATACTTTCAGGGTCTACATAACCACCGGCGCATACGCGCCTGTAGACAATCAATTCACCTTCATCGTCACCGGGCGCGGGGCCGAGTAAGCCCGCCCGGCGGCGGAGGTGAGCCGATGGGCACGGCGGGACGGTTTCTTTCGCGTACCGGGCTGGCGGCAATGCTGCTGCTCGCGCAGGTCGCAAACGCACAGGAGGGCGGCAACTATGACGTGCGCCGCAACACCATCGATGGCGGCGGCGCCACCTTCAGCACCAACGGCAGCCTGCGCCTCGGTGGCACCGCCGGCCAGGCCGACGCCGGCAGCTCCAGCAACGGCAGCATCTCCGTAAGCGGCGGCTTCTGGCCGGCCGTCATCCCGCCGTTCACGCCAAGCCCGACCAGCACGCCCACGTTCACCGCAACCCGTACGCCGACTAAAACCGCCACCTTCACGCCGACCGCAACGCCGACGAAGACGCCAACCAACACCCGCACTGAAACACCGACGAAGACGCCGACTCATACGCTGACTCTCACAGCCACGCGTACCCCAACCCAAACACCGACGATCACCGCCACCGTCACCGCCACCGCGACGCCCACCAACACACCGACATCGACGGCCACCGCCACCATCACGCCGACCCGGACGCCGACAAACACCGCCACCGAAACCGCCACTCAAACACCAACCAGAACGCCGACCCTGACCGCAACGCAAACTGCGACGCGCACCCCCACATCAACCCCGACCGCAACCAGTACCGCCACCAGCACTGCCACCCAGAGCGCGACCAGGACTCCCACGTCGACGCCCACCGCCACCGCCACGCGCACGGCGACGAACACCCCCACGCACACTGCGACCACAACGCCGACCCTGACCGCAACGCAAACTGCGACGCGCACCCCCACATCAACCCCGACCGCAACCAGTACCGCCACCAGCACTGCCACTCAGACCGCGACCAGGACTCCCACGTCGACGCCCACCGCCACCGCCACGCGCACGGCGACGAATACCCCCACGCACACTGCGACCACAACGCCCACCAACACGCCAAACCCGACCGCGACACCCTCGGCAACCCCGACCGCTACCGCCACGCGCACGCCAACCAGCACCGCGACACAGACGCCGACTCAGACGGCCACGCGAACACCGACGCTGACCGCCACGGCGACGGATACCCCGACGGCCACGGCTACGCGCACCGCGACGCCGACGCACACCGCCACCATCACCCCGACCGTAACCCAGACGCCGACGGGCACGTTGCCACCGACCGTCACGCCAACCCAAACAGCGCCGCCGACTTTTACCCCGACACTCACCGCCACCATTACCCCAACCGCAACCCGGACACCGACTGGCACCCTACCACCAACCTCCACCCGCACTCAGACACCGCCACCAACTCCCACCCCAACACACACCCCCACATCCACGGGCGCTCACACCACGACGCCCACCGCAACGGCCACACGCACTCTAACCAGCACGGCAACGCAAACGCCGACTCAGTCGGCCACACGAACAGCGACGCTGACCGCCACCGCGACGGCCACACCCACAGCCACACCGACACTCACCGCCTCCATTACCCCAACGCCAACCCGGACAGTGACGGGCACACTACCTCCAACTTCCACCTCCACTCAGACACCGCCCCCAACACTGACCCCGACACACACGCCAACGGTTACTGCGACGCGAACAGCGACCACCACGGCCACGCACACATCCACTGGCACCTTGCCGCCGAGTGCAACCCCCACACCATCACCAAGTTCGACCGCTAGCCCGCTTCACACCCCCACCGTCACCGCAACACCGCCGGCAACGCCGACCGCAACGCCAAGCACAACCGCGACCGCCACCGACACCGCTGCGCCGACACCGACGCAAACGCCGACGGCGCAGTCACCAACCGCAACGGCCACGCCAACCCAACCGCCGCCAACCAGTACCGACACCGCGACGCCGACATCCACTGCAACCATGACGGCCGACACCAGCGCGACACCCAGCCCGACGCCCACACCGACAATCCCGCCGGGCGGCATCTGCGCCGGCGACTGCGGCAACGACGGCGACGTGACCGTGGACGAGCTGATCCTGATGGTGAACATCGCCCTGGGCAATGCCCCGGTGATGGACTGCGCAATCGGTGACACCGGCAACGACGGTGAGATCACCGTCGACGAGATCGTCGCGGCGGTTAATAACGCTCTAAACGGCTGCGGCTAACGCGGGGGCCTTGGGCTCGCCTCACTCATCGCCGCCGCTATCATCGGCCTCGCCGCTGTCCCCAGCCTCATCCTGCGAATCGCCCATCAGCGGGCGGCGTTCCTTGGGCGGGCCGGCGATCTTGGCATACTCCAGTAGGTCGCGTTCGAGATCGCGGATTTGCCGGAAGATCTTGCTCCGCAGCGCTTGCAGCTTCGGCATATCCTCACTTAGCGAGTAGCGCGCCGCCGCCACCGTGTTGAACTTGCCCTTGCCTTGATCAGCCACGTCCATGGCTTCGAAGCTGATGGCACTGTCGCCGCCGGCGACGTTCTGCACGGTGATGGTGGTGATCAGTCGCAGCCGGTTGGACTTGTCGGGCGTCGGCGCCGGGGTCGGCACCATCGGTCCGAGATCCAGCATCACCGGCGGCGGGTCCCCCGTCGTTCCTGCCACGGCGACTCCGATTCCAAACACGACAGCCATCAGCACGATGCGGCGCATACTCCAACTCCTGCGGGCTCGAACCATACCGGTGCGAGACCGGCAAAGCAAAACCCACCCACTCTCACTGTACCCGCACGATCAGCGACCGCCGGTCGCCGTAGTTGCCGCTGGCGTCGCGTAGCTGAACGCTCACCGTCGTGTCACCGAGCGGAAAGGCGAACTCGTATCCCACCACCGGCGCGGTGCAGAATTGCTGCTGCGTGCCGGTGCCGGCAAAGGCCGGCACCCCCAGCGGCCCCAGCGTACAGGCATCACCTGCGCTCTCATGCGAATCGAAACGACAAGTCAAATCATTGATAGCGTCAGCCACTGCCTGTGACGGCCCGAAGTCCAGCCCCGACGCCGGCACCCCACCCATCGGCGCCGGTGCCGGACCCTTATCGCAAATCGCGGGGCTACCGTTACCGAGCGGCCGGCTGACTATCATCTGCAAGTCGGGCCGCACCGTCGGATCATTCGGATCGCTCAGAACCATGCGCTTGCCGACCCGGGCTCGGCTGGTCCCGGGCTGCCCCTCGACCACCAGCATGAAGCCCGAGCCGGAGACGCGCACGTAGATCGGAGTGCCATGGGCGTCGGTGGCCGAGGGGGTGACGACCCGGTTGTTGGCGTTGACGACACCGAAGAACGTAATGTGGGGTCCAAACGGCAGCGGCACCGTCGGGGTGCGGGTAATGGTTGGCGTGCGCGTGCGGCTTGCGGTCGGGGTGAAGGTGAAGACGCGGGTGCCGGTGGCCGTGACCGTCGGGGTGCGCGTGCGGGTGCCGGTTGATGTGGGCGTGATGCTCGGCGTGGGTGTGGAAGTCGGCGTGCGGGTCTCTGTGCCCGTCCTAGTGGGGGTGCCGGTGCTGCTGGGAGTGCGCGTCACCGACGGGCTGCGAGTCGCCGTACCGGTAGGGGTAACCGTGCCCGTGGGTGTGATCGTCGGCGTCCGGGTCGCGGTACCGGTGTTCGAGGGCGTGCGGGTCACGGTCGGCGATCGCGTCGCGCTCGGGGAGCGGGTGTTGCTGGGGGTGTGCGAGGCCGTTGCCGTACGCGTCACAGTCGGGGTGGCGCTGTCGGTGGGCGTCGCGCTTGGCGTACGCGAGTTGGTGGCGGTCTGCGTCACCGACGCAGTTCTGGTGCTGCTGGCGGTGCGCGAGGCGCTGCCGGTGGCGGTGGCTGTGCCGGTAGCGGTCGCCGTGCGGGTGAAGGTAGGGATCGGCGTCACCGTCGCGGTGTGAGTCGACAGCGGCGTCAGCGTGGAACTCGGCGTCCTGGTCGCCGTACGGGTCGGGGTTGATGTTCCGGTATTCGTCGGCGTGCGCGTTCTCGCCACCGTGGCTGTGACCGTCGGTGTCTTGGTCACGGTCGGCGTACGCGTCGCGGTGCCGGTTCGCGAGGGCGTCGCGGTGTTGGTCGGCGTATCCGTCGGGGGTAGCGTACCGGTCACCGTCTCCGTCGGGGTCAACGACTCGGTCGGCGACGCCGTACGAGTGGCGGTACGGCTCGGAGTATGAGTCGGGCTATCGGTGCGCGTTCGGGTGGGGCTCAGGGTTCGCGTATTGGATGGGGTTGATGACGGTACCGGCAGGGTCAGCGAACCGGTTGGCGACGGCGTCGCGGTCGGCGGCGGGGCAGAAAGCAGCAGCAACAGCTCGGTCACGTCAGCCGAATTGACCAGGCCGTCGGCGTTGACGTCAGCCCCGGAGCATTGGCCGGGTTGAAACAAGAAGACTTCGAGCGCCTGCACGTCGGCGGCGTCGACCACGCCATCGCAATTAGCGTCGCCAGGCAAGCCAACCTGTGCCCGCATCTCGCCGCTCCGCACCAACAGCGATAACGCGGCGCTCCACACCAACAAGTGGCGCCACAGGCGATGGCGCACGCTCGCTGAGCCCTGCTGGAACTTCCTCGTGAGGTGGGCACTCACTTGTCTGACAACACGAAGGCGGTGATGAGGTCGCTCGGTGGCAGATCAGAGCCGGTGGAGAAGGCGTGCAACTGGGCAAAGGCGAATACCAGCTTGCCCGGGCCGTTCTCGGTGGTCCAGCGGGAGCAAGAGAAGTTCTGGCCCCGGACATCGTAGGTACGCGGCGGCTCGCCCACCACCCCGTCGGCGTTGGCTACCTGCACCCGCACCGGTCCGGAGGAAAACGGCACCGCCGTCGCCATGTCGGGGCGGCCGTCACCGCACGCTTCCATGCAAATATCGCCCTCGCCGCAGTCGGCATCGGCGCTGCACTCCTGATTTTCGTTGTTGCGGCAGGCTCCAGGCTTCACGAACGAAAGCTCGAACTGCAGGCCCCCCTCCTCGGTTTCCGGGTCGGGTGCCAGTGCCACGGCCCCGCGGCCGCTATCGCCGCGCATGCCGACTCCGGCCGACACCGGTCCGTTACAGACGTTTGGGTGCGGATCATCCGCGCCCTCGACCGTGCCGCAACCGATCGGCCCGCACATGGCCTGACACTGCTCGGCGGTGAAATCGTTCTCGCCGACGACGCCGGCGACGTGATCCACCGCAACCGAGAAGCTGAAATCCTGCTGGCCCTTGCATGCGATCGCCCCCGCATTCAGCGCCGGCACTAGCGGCTTGAGGCACACGATCATGGGTGAGAGCGGGCGGAGGTCGGCAAAAATGTATTCCGAGCTCGCTGCGACGTCGATGGCCGCCACACCGTTTTCATCCGGCGTGCCGGCGTCCAGCTCCAGCCAGCCCTGAAAGCGCCCGGCGTTGATCGGCAGATCACCCAACACCGCGACCAGCGGGCTGGTGCTGGGGTTGATACTGAAGCGGCGGCGCCCGAGTGGGCGCGGCGGCGGCGTGCACACCAGCGATAAGCGATCGAAGTCCCTCCCGCCCTCGCCACGGGTGGCGGCGTGCAGGCGCTTGCGGCCGGCACGGGGTTGCTCGGCGCTGCCGGCAAGCGCCACGGTAACAGCTTGGCTCGCGCTGCACGTACTGGCGCTCGTGGGCAAACCCAACGCCGCCACCTTGGACTCGAGGCCCGCCAACTCGGCATCATGGCCCGCGCCGCGAATTTTGAAGCTGCTCACACCCTTCGCCGTGCAAGCCGGCAGCCGGGGATCGTCTTGATTGAGGCAAACGATGACGTCGAAGACGCAGGCGCCGTTGGCCGTGCCGTCCTGGTCACAGCTGGTATCACCATCCTGGCAGCTGACCACGCGATGCACCGCCGGCAGTCCATCGAACTCGGCCAGGCAATCGACACTCCCGCTGCCGCCGCCCGGCACCGGGCAATCATCGGGGCACTGCGCCACCGCCGGCAACCCAGCGGCAGCCAGCAGCCACCACATCAGCACTGCATTTGTCACCGCATTCATCAGTCGGAAATGCCCGGCCGTTCGCATACACACTCCTAAACCGTCCGACTTTCGAACGGCGTCGAACTGTAAACTCTTTCTTTTGGAGGGTCAACGAGCGCCGGCCGCCGGCGCTCACCACCGCATCCGGCCGCGCAGGGTCCGTGCCTGGGCCCGGCTCAGCTCCACTTCCGAACCGGCCTGGTCGTGCATGACGAGTTTGAAGCGCCCGCCGAACCACGGCACGATGGCTTTGACGCGCGGCAGATTGACCAGGCGCGACTTGTGCGCGCGAAAGAAGCTCTCGGGATCGAGCCGTTCCTCCAACTGCCTCAAGGTGAAGTTGGTCATGTACCGATTGCCGTCGGTGTGGGCGTAAACGAGCCGGTATTGCACCTCGAACCAGAGGATGTCGTCGACGCTGAGCAGAATTATCTGTTTACCCTTGTGCACCGGCAGCTGGCGCGCGTAACGTTGCTCGCGCCGGGCCAGCAGCTCCGTCAGCTCTCGCCACGGCGGCGCGGGCGGACGGTGCGTGAGCCGCTCGCGCACCCGCTGGACCGCCTGCTCCAAACGCGCCCGCGTAATCGGCTTGAGCAAGTAATCGACGGCATGCACCTCGAAAGCCCGGATGGCGTACTCATCATAGGCGGTGGCGAACACCACCTGCGGGTGCTTGGAAATGCTCTGCAGGACCGCGAAGCCGTCGAGCCCGGGCATTTGCACGTCGAGCACCACCAACTCCGGATCATTCTCTTCGATCAGGTTGACGGCTTCGAGGCCGTTCTTCGCCTGCGCCACCACCTCGACATCGGCGATCGCGCGCAGGAAGGAGGTCAGCCGCTCGCGCGCGAGCTTCTCGTCGTCGACTACAACGGTACGAATCATAGCGGTCAGTTGGCGGCGGCGGGCACCGGAATGCGCACCGTCACGGTGGTCCCCTGCCCCGCCAGGCTTTCAACCGTCGGCCCGCAGGCGGGGCCGTAAAGCCGCAGCAAGCGGTCGCGGACGTTCTTCAAGCCCACCCCCGCGCTGAACATCACCGCTCCGTTCTGCACTCCCGCCCCGGTATCGGCCACAGTCAGGCGCAGATCACCGTCCTCGACGGCAGCCTCGATGCGCACGCGGCCGCCGCCGATCTTGCGCGAGATCCCGTGTTTGACCGCGTTCTCCACCAGCGGTTGCAGAATCAGATCCGGCAACAGCACCCGGCGAGCACGGTCGTCGATTTGTTCCTCGACCGTCAGGTCGTCGCCAAAGCGCGCCCGCTCGATCTCGAGGTAGGCCTCGGCAATCTCCAGCTCTTCTTGCAACGGCACGAACTCCGAGTGGCGGCGGCGCAACATGTAGCGAAAGATCTCCGCCAGTCGCTCGACGCAGGCTTCCGCTTTGGTGGGGTTGGTCGAGATCAGCTGGGCAATCGAGTTCAAGCTGTTGAAGAAGAAGTGGGGATTGAGCTGGGCCCGCAACGCCGCCAGCTGCGCCGCCGCCGCCAGATCGCGCAATTCGCGCTCGCGCCCGTGCAGCATCAAGATCCGCCACCAGTGCTGATTGAAGCCGACCACGCACAGCAGCACCGTCGGAATGATCGGAATCAGCATGTACACCAGCGGCGCCAGCTGCAGCGATTGGCGCGTAATCGTCACGGTGATGTCGTCTCCTTGATAGGGATGGAAGATCGACAAGCCGCCCGCCAGCGCCGCGTATCCTTCCGTCACCAGCACGGAAACCCCGCTGAACGCCACCGTGCTGCTGGCCACCTGCGCCGCCAAGCGCCAGCCGCGCGACAGAGACGAGAACCGCGGCAGCACCCAGTTCCACAGCACCAGCGTCATCGTCGAGAACACCATGGTGGCGCCGGTGAACGATACCAGCGGGCCGGGAGAGCGAAACAGATAGACGTGAATGAGCGCGAGGTGGAGCCCGAACGCCAGCCCGGTGGCGTACACGAATACCAACTGCTGCCGGAAGGAATTTTCGCTGCTCAGCGCGGCCAGCTCGCCGCGCCATTGCTCGCGGCGCGGCTCGCTCACTGCCGCTTGGCGCTGTGTGTTCATCGACCCGCTCCCTCCACCCGCCGCTCATCAGGGCGCAGTCTGCGCCGGCGAACACCTCGGCGGCCGCAAGAAAGCCGGCAGCAGCAGGCCGCTGCCACGGGCTGGGGTTGCTTGATCGTGCACACGCTCTCGACCGAATCCGCACTCAGGAAATTGACAAGCGCCGCCGCGCCACATACTACTGATGGCCATCGCATTTGCAAAGGAGATTCGCAATGAAGCATTGTGGCTTCCTCGCTTTGGCGGTTGGCGTATTCGGGCTGTTGGCAACCGTGGCCAGCCATTCGGCTCAGGCGCAAGAGGCAGTTACGGTACAAGGCGAAGTGCTGGACCTGGCCTGCTACTTGGCCAAGGACAAGAAAGGCGCCGAGCACAAGAGCTGCGCCGCCATGTGCGCCAAGGCGGGGCTGCCGATCGGCGTGCTGACCGACGGCGGCGACCTGTACTTGCTCATCGACGACCACGACAACAACGAGCCCTATGACGCAGCCAAGAAGCTGGCGGGTAGCCGAGCGGAAATCCAAGGCAAGAAGTTCGTTAAGCACGGCATGGCCAGCATCCTGGTTACCGGCGCCAAGGCGCTCTAGCAATCACGTCGTCTTGTCCTTCCACGTCGCCCTCCCCCAGCTGGCGCTGGCAGCGCTGGGGCTTGCCTCGAGCTTGGTCGTGCCGGGTTGCGCGGGTGATGGGCCTGCGCCGGCTAACTCCGCGACGGGCTTGGCCGCGATTCAGCGTGAGATCTTCAACCCCAGCTGCGTTGCCGGCGGTTGCCATAACGGGGTGGCGCGCGCCGGCAACTTGGTGCTGACAGATGGTGACGCCTATCAGCAGTTGCTGGCAGCGCCAACAGTCAATGCCGCCGCGCAAGCTGCCGGGCTAGCGCGGGTGCAGCCGTTCCAACCCGAAGCCAGCTTCCTGCTGATCAAGCTGACCAACCCGAGACCGGGCGAAGGAAGCCGCATGCCGCTCAGTGCCGCGCCGCTGGCCGAAGACAAGATTGAAATGGTCCGCCAGTGGATCGCGGCGGGCGCGCCCGAAGGCGCTACGCCGGCGCCAACGGCGTCGCCGGCAGCAACACTGCCGTCGCCGACCGTCACGCCGGCACCCACGACCATTGAAACCAGCCCGCCGACGCCGACCGCCACGCCCGTGTGGAATGCCGACGCAACCTTGGCCAACCTGCAAACCCGGATCTTCACCCCCGACTGCGCCCGCGCGTTCTGCCACACGGCCATCGACCAGGCCGGCGAGCTGGTACTCGAAGAAGGGCACTCCTTCGAGCAGCTGGTCGGAATCGGCGCATCCAATTTCGCCGCGAAGCAAGCCGGCCTCGTACGCGTGCAACCCGGCGACCCGGAACACAGCTTCCTACTCATAAAGGTTGCGGGGCCGGATCCCAGCCAAGGATCAGGCATGCCGCTGGGCGGAGATGCTCTCGCGGCCGATAAGATCGAGCTCATGCACGCCTGGATCAGGCAGGGCGCGCAGCCTTGAGCGTGCTCCGAGTTGGGCGATCAGAAGAAGAGGTGCAGCTCAGCGAGGAGCTGGTCCTGGTTGTGGCTGGGCTGGGCCCGAACTCCGTTGCTGACGCGGTAGAACAGGCGCGGTTGCAGGAAGCGATTTAGGAACGGCTCCAACCCCAAGCTGACCCGATTCTCGCTGTCGTCCGCCCGCCGCGAGATATCGCCGTCGTCGTCGGCGTAGTCGAGTGCGGCTTTGAGATTGAGCCAGCCAGCCAGCAACCAGTTCAACTCGCCATAGGCGACGAAGGTTCCCTGGTGTCCGCCGGATGAAGCCGTTCTGGTATCGAGGAAGTCGGCCTCGGCCAGTCCGGTGAGCGGTCCGAGGCTGGTGCCGCCGAAGCAGCCGACAGCTAGGGTCTCCGAACCGCCGCCCATACGCGCCGCCGACACCCCGAGCAGGAGGTTGCGCACCACCGGCAGCTCGGTCCACATCGCCGACACGGTGCCGGTCAACCAGACATCGCGGTCACCGGCGGCACCGTCGGAGACGGCAATGATCGCGCTGTACGGGCCGGGTTCTATCCCAGCCTCGAAGCCGCTTTGCCGGGTATTGAAGCTGAAGTTGGTAGTCGCCGAGCCGTTCTTGCCCGCCCGAATGAACGCGGCGTCATCTTGCAGTTGCAAGCCGTAGGGCAGGAACATGCGGCCCGCCTTGATGAAACCGTTCGCCGGTAAACCACGCAACAGGGCAAACACCTCACGGGTGTCGGTATTCGGTGCAAAGCGCTGGTCGAGATAAAAACTCAGCCGCTCCGGAATCAGGCGAACGTCGAGAAAGGCGACCGCCTCACTGACGTCGAGGGTGTTGCTTTCCAAGCGCCCGCGAAAGGCGGTGTTGTTGGCCACGCGCCCGCTGGCGTCGGCCTCATCTTGCAGTACCGCCAAGTTACCCAGGCGCACGTTGGCGCCGATGCCGACGTACTTGTTGATCTCGCCCGTAAACGTATCGGCCGGCGTCGCCCACGCGCTCATGAAGTCCGGGTAGTGCAGCAACTGGCGCGCATGGGTGGCAACGATGTCAGTACGCTTCCCACCACCGGTGATATTGGTGTGGCAGCCGCCGCAGTTGTAGCCCTCGCGCACGGCCAGATAAGGCTCGGCCAACGCGGTACCAGCCAGCCCCGCCGACAACGCAAACAGCAACGCCGCCCCTGCCAACACCGCTTTGCCGCGAGAGGCTCGAACAGCTGCACTGACATCCACCATGCGACCTCCCCCTTGCAGCAGGAAAGCTGCGCGCTCAGCCAAGTGAGAGGAAGGCCTGCCGCGCCAGTTCGTGGGTAAACGAAGGGAAGACGCCGAGCAGCAACGTGCCGATGACGGTCAGGATCACCGTAGCAACAAGATAGGGCCTCGTAGTCACCTCAGCCACGGCGGCGCCGCCTTCGACCATGTACATCTTCACCAGCACGCCGGCGTAGTAGTACATCGACACCACGCTGTTGAGCACGCCGATCACCGCCAGGCCGATGTAGCCGGCCTTCACCGCAGCGGCGAAGAGGTAGAACTTGCCGGCAAACCCCGCCAGCGGCGGCAACCCCGCCAGCGAGAGCATGAACACCGACATCGCAAAGCCGAGGAAGGGGTGGCGAAAGCCGACGCCGGCGTAGTCGTCGAGCTGCTCGTTGGCCGCCCCGCGCTGGCCCAGGGCGATAACCACGGCGAAAGCCCCCAAGTTCATCAGCGCGTACACCACCAGATAAAACAGCACCGCGCCGCCGCCGCCATCACGGGCCGCGATCAGACCGAGCACCAGATAACCGGCGTGCGCGATGCTGGAATAGGCCAGCATGCGCTTGATGTTCTGTTGCAGCAGCGCGATGACGTTACCGGCGGTCATCGTCAACACCGCCAGCACCCACAACACCGGCGCCCACTCGGCCGTCAGTGCTCCGAGGGCCTGCACGAACACGCGCACGAAGGCGGCAAATGCCGCGGCTTTCACGCCCACCGCCATCAGCGCAGTGATCGAGGTCGGCGCGCCTTCGTAGACATCGGGCGTCCAGACATGGAACGGCACCGCCGCCACCTTGAAACCGAAGCCGATCAACAGCAGCGCCATGCCCGCCAGCAACAGCAGCCGCTGCTCGCCGCCGACCTTGAGCACCTGCGCGCTGATACCCGCCAGCGCGGTGGTACCGGTGGCGCCGTACAACAAGGCGATGCCGAAGAGCAAAAAACCGGTGGCAAAGGCTCCGAGCAGGAAGTACTTGAGCGCAGCCTCGGTCGAGCGCTGCTGCTGGCGCCAGATCCCGGCCAGCACGTAGACCGCAATCGACATCACCTCCAGACCGAGGAAGATCACGATCAGATCCGCGGCCGCCGCCATCAACACCATCCCCAGCGTCGCGAACACGATCAAGGAGTAGTAGTCGCCCACTCTGATATCGGTGAACTCGAGGTAGTTCATCGACATCAGCAGCGTCAGACCGGCGGCCAGGCAAAAGACCAGGTTGAAGAACAGCGCGTAGCGGTCGAGCACCAGGGTGCCACCGAAGCCGCCCTCGTGCTGGTTCCACAAAGTCACAGAGGCAATCAAGGCGACGACCAGTCCGGCAATCCCTAGCCAGCCGAGCCCGTCGCGGTCCGGCCCCTCCATCCACAGGTCGGCCACCATCACCAGCAAGGCCGTGCCGGTGAGCAGCAGGGCCGGAAGCAACACCAGCCAGGGAATCGGGACCGCAGCGATCATAGGCTCACCGGACAGGTTGGTGCAGGGCGAGAGTGCCCGCGCTCTGTGCCACCAGGGTTTCGCTCGCGCGGTGATCGGCCACCTGCTTCTCGATTCGCGCCAAGTAGGCATTCACCGCCGGTTCCATGCGGCGCAAGAACGGCTGCGGGTACACGCCCATCACCACGATCATGACCAAGATCGGCGCCAGCACCGCCCGCTCGAGACGGCTCATGTCGGTCAACCGCTGGTTGGCGGGATTGCTGAGCGGGCCGAACATCACGCGCTGGAACATCCACAGCATGTAGACCGCGCCCAACACCACCCCGCTAGTGGCGAGCGCGCCGAGCGCGGGGTGCGCATTGAAGGCGCCCAGCAGTATCAGAAACTCGCCGACGAAGCCGTTGAGCCCCGGCAGGCCCACCGACGACAGCATCACGATCAGGAAGCAGACGGCATACACCGGCAGCTGCTGCCACAAGCCGCCGAACTCGCTGATCAGTCGCGTGTGCCGGCGCTCGTAGATCACTCCGACGAGCAGGAACAGCGCGCCGGTCGACAGACCGTGGTTGAGCATCTGGTAGATGCCGCCCATGACCCCCTGGTGGTTGAAGGCGAAGAGCCCCAGCATCACGAATCCGAGATGGCTCACCGACGAGTAGGCGACCAGTTTCTTTAGATCCGGCTGCACCATCGCCACCAGCGCACCGTAGATGATGCCGATGACCGCGAGCACCATCATCAACGGCACCGCCTGCGCCGCCGCCACCGGGAACAGCGGAATCGCCAGGCGCAGGAAGCCGTAGGTGCCCAACTTCAGCAGGATACCGGCAAGGATCACCGAGCCGCCGGTGGGAGCCTCGACGTGGGCGTCGGGCAACCAGGTGTGCAGCGGGAACATCGGCACCTTGATGGCAAACGCCAGGGCGAAGGCCGCGAACAGCCAGCGTTGCTGCGCCAGCGGCAGACTCAGATCATAGAGCCGTAGCATGTCGAAGCTGAGCTGCCCGCTCTGCTGGGCGTGGGCCGAGGCCAGATAGAGGATCGCCACCAGCATCAACAGGCTGCCGGTCATGGTGAAGAGCACGAACTTGATCGCCGCGTAAATCCGCCGCGGCCCGCCCCAGACGCCGATCAGAAAGTACATCGGGATCAGCATCACTTCCCAGAACACGTAGAACAGGAAGAGATCGAGCGCCACGAAGGCGCCGAGCATGCCGGTCTCCAGCGCCAGCATGAAGAACATGTACTCCTTCACCCGCTTGTGCACGTCGCCCCAGCCCGCCACAATCACCAGCGGTGTCAGGAAGGTGGTCAGCAGCACCAGCCACAGGCTGATACCGTCAATGCCGACCTGGTAGCGGATGTTGAACTGCGGAATCCAGGCCGCCGACTCGACGAACTGCATGCCCGCCTCGGCCGCGTCGAACCCCGCCAGCAGCCGCAGCGACAGCCCGAGCGGCAGCAGCGACAACACAAATGCGGCCCGGCGGATCGCCGGCAGATTGTCGCGCTGCATGAGCAGCACGAACAAGCCCCCGAGCAGCGGGGTGAAGACGATGAGACTCAGCATCAAGCCCTCCCCTCCCTCACCACCAGGCGTAATAGCCGAGGATGGCCACGGCGCCGAGCAAGAACGACAGCGCGTAATGCTGCACGTTACCGGTTTGCAGCAGCCGCCACAGACCGCTGTTCGCCGCCACCGCGCTGGCGGTACCGTTGACCAGGCCGTCGACCACCAGCACGTCCCACACCCGCCACAGCCATACCGACGCCCGGTGAATCGGCTGCACCACCGCGGCATCGTAGAACTCGTCGATGTAGTACTTGTTGAAGATCAGATCGTAGAGCCGGCCCGCACGCCAGGCGATGATCATCGGCAGCGCCGGCTGGACCACGTAGAAGAAGTAGGCCAAGCCGATACCCGCGGCCGCCACCAGCACCGAGACCGCCATCAACCCGTACTCCACCGCCGCGCTGACGTGCTCCGCCTCATGATGCCCGAATACCGGCGCCAGAAACTCACCGAAGCGGTTGCCCCACAGCCAGTGTGCCGGCAACCCGATCCACCCGCCCGCCACCGACAGCACCGCCAAGATCACCAGCGGCACGGTCATCGAGCTGGGCGACTCGTGAATGTGATGGGCCACCTCGGCCTCCGCCCGGCATTCGCCGTAGAAGGTCAGGAACAGCAGCCGGTACATGTAGAACGCCGTCAGCCCCGCCCCCATCGCCCCCAGCAGCCACAGCACGACGCTGCCGTGCACGCCGGTGAAAGCGTGCAGCAGGATCTCGTCCTTGCTGAAGAAGCCAGCAAACGGCGGAATGCCGGCGATCGCCAGATTGGCGAGGAAGAGGGTGCCGAACGTGATCGGCATGTGGCGGCGCAGTCCGCCCATCTTCTGCATGTCCTGCTCGCCGCTCATGCCGTGGATCACGCTGCCGGCACCGAGGAACAGCAGCGCCTTGAAGAAGGCGTGCGTCATCAGGTGGAAGATGCCGGCGCTGAAGGCGCCGACGCCGACGGCCAGGAACATGTAGCCGAGTTGACTGATGGTCGAGTACGCCAGCACCTTCTTGATGTCGTTCTGCGCCAGCCCGATGGTGGCGGCAAAGAGCGCGGTCAGCGCTCCGATCCAGGCCACCACCGTCATCGCCGTGGGCGTGAGCACGTAGAGGAAGTTCAGCCGCGCGATCATGTAGACGCCGGCGGTCACCATGGTGGCGGCGTGGATCAACGCGCTCACCGGCGTCGGGCCCGCCATCGCGTCCGGTAACCACACGTACAAGGGCAACTGCGCCGACTTGCCGGTGGCGCCGACGAACAGCAGCAGAGCCGCAATAGTGACGATGCCGAGCGGGATCTCGCGCACTCGCGCGGCTACCTCGCCGAAGGAGAAGCTATGCACGCCCGTGCCCAGATGCCAGTAGATCAGGAACATGCCGAGCAGAAAGCCGGCGTCACCGATGCGGTTGACGACGAAAGCCTTCTTGCCCGCACTGGCGTTCTCGTCCTTGGTGTACCAAAAGCCAATCAATAGGTACGAGCACAGCCCGACTCCCTCCCAACCGACGAACAGCAGCGGCAGGTTGTCAGCCAGCACCAGCACCAGCATCGAGAAGGTGAACAGGTTGAGGTAGGTGAAGTAGCGGGCGTAGTCGGGCTCGTGCGCCATGTAGCCGACCGAGTAAACGTGGATGAGAAAACCGACGCCGGTGACCACCAGGATCATCACCGCCGACAACGGATCGACCCGCAGGACGATATCGAGCTGCAGCGAGCCGGCGTGGATCCAGGGGTAGACGTGATTCACCAGCGCGCTGCCGGCCGGCCGGCCGAGCAGATCGGTGAGCGCTACCAGGCTGACCGCAAAGGCGCCACCGACCACGGCCGGCGCCACTACCGCTACCAGTCCGCGTCCCAGGCGCGCGCCCAGCGTCGCGTTGAGCAGCACGCCCAGCAGCGGCAGCGCCGGAATGAGCCAGAGATAACTCGCGGTTACGGTGTCGTGCATGGCTACCAGCGCAGCAAGTTCAACTCATCGGCGTTGAGGGTCTGGCGGTTGCGGAACATGGCGATGATGATCGCCAGCCCGACCGCCGCCTCGGCCGCCGCCACGGTCATGACGAAGAAGACGATCACCTGCCCGTCGAGGTTGTGCCAGTGGCGCGCGCCGGCCACGAACGCCAGGTTGACGGCGTTGAGCATCAACTCGATCGCCATGAAGATGACGATTACATTGCGGCGGATCAGCACGCCGGCCGCACCGATCGCGAACAGCAGCGCGCTCAGCGCCAGGTAATAGCTCAACGGCACCATGGCTGCGCCCTTAACTCACCTGCCGTTTGGCCAGCACCACCGCACCGATAATCGCCACCAGCAACAACACCGAGGTGATCTCGAACGGCAGCAGGTATTGCGTGAACAAGCGCTCGCCGACGCTCACAGTCATGCCGAACCCTTCGGCCACCGCACCGGCCGTTCCCGCCCCCGGAATCGCCACCGGGGCGCGCGACAGCGCAATCAGCTGCAACGCCAACAGCGAGCCGGCCAAGGTCGCCGCCAGCTTCAAGCCCACCCGGCCCGCTTCGCGCGGTTCGCTCTGCAAGTTGAGCAGCATGATGACGAACAGGAACAGCACCATGATCGCCCCGGCATAGACGATGATCTGCAGGACGGCTACGAGCTGGGCATCGAGGAACAAGAACACCACCGCGAGCAAGAAGAGCGTGGCCACCAGCGCCAGCGCGCTGCGCAGCGGATGGCGCTGCAAGATCACGCCGAGCGCGGCAGCCACCAACAGACAGGCGAAAACCAGGAACAGCGGGAGGCTCATCGGCTTCTCAGGGTTGCAGCGCCAAGATGACCACAGCCGTGACCACCACGTTGGCCAACGCCAGCGGCAGCAGGCCCTTCCAGCCCAACCGCATCAGTTGGTCGTAACGGAAACGCGGCACCGTCCAGCGAATCATGATCTGGAACCAGCACAGGAATACGACCTTGAGGGTGAACGAGATCAGCTGCAACAACACCACCGCCAGGTGCGGCACCGCGAAGAACCCACCGGCAATGTGGAAACCGTCGCGCGCCAGGAACGGCACCTGCCAGCCGCCGAAGAAGAAGGTGGCGACCAGAGCACTAACGGTGATCACCTCGACGAAATCGGTCATGAAGAACATCAGGTGCTTCATGCCCGAGTACTCGGTGAAATAACCGCTGATCAACTCCGACTCGGCTTCGGGCAAGTCGAACGGCGTGCGCTTGCTCTCGGCGATGCCGCCGACGAAGAAGAGCAAGAAGGCCACCGGCTGGTAGAAGATCCCCCAGTTGGGCAGCGGCAGCCAGCTCGCCAGCGTGCCGCCTTGCGCCCGCGCCATCTCCTGCAAATCCAGGGTGCCGTAGGTGAGCACCAGCGACACGATCGCCAGGCCCATCGCCACTTCGTAGGAGATCATCTGCGCGGTGCCGCGAATGGCCCCGAGCAACGACCAACGATTGTTCGAGGCCCAGCCCCCCAGCACCACGCCGTACACCCCCAGCGAGACGGTGGCGAGCACGTACAAAATGCCGACGTTGAGCGGTGCCACCTGCAAGTTGATGCTGAGGCCGCCGACTTCGAGTACGTCGCCGAACGGAATGACGGCGAAGGCGACCAGCGCCGGGAACAGATTCACGCACGGCGCCAGCCAGTGCAGGAAGCGGTCGGCACCCGCCGGGACGACGTCTTCCTTGGCGATGAACTTGAGCGGGTCGGCCATCAGGGTGTTGACCAGCCCCAAGCCGGCGAAGCCGAACACCGAGGCGCGGTTGGCACCGATGCGGTCCTGTATCAGCGCGCTGCCTTTGCGCTCGACCCAGCCGAGCGCGCCCGCGAGCTGCAGCAGCATCAGCAGCACCGCCAGGGCTTTGATGGCCGCGATCCCGATTTCCAGCAGCATCACCGCTCCCGCCGCCGCCCCGTCTCACTTCCCGTTACGAGCCAGCCGCTCGAGTAGTTCGAGCGTGCTCTCGGGCGTGAGGTTTTCGCAGAAGTCGTCGTTGAGTTGCATCATCGGCGCCGTGCCGCACGAGCCGAGGCACTCGGCCTCGTCGAGCGAGAACTGGCCGTCGGCGGTGGTCTCACCCGGCCGGATGCCGAGATTGTGCTCGCAGACCTCGACGATGCGTTCGGCGCCGCGCAGCGTGCACGACAGGTTGGTACACACCTGCAAACGGTACTTCCCCATCGGCTTCTTGTAGAACATGGTGTAGAAGGAGGCGACGCCGCCGACAAAGGCCGCCGACTCGCCCAAGAGCGCGGCGACGTACTCCAGCACCTCTTGACTGAGATAGCCGAACTCGCGCTGGGCCAGCCACAACACCGGCAGCATCGCCGCCCGTTTGGTCGGGTAGCGGCGCAGATACTCGTCGAACTGCTGCTTGGCGGCGGGCGAGAACTCAACGGCCATGTTCGTCTCGAAGCGGTGCACGGCGGGCGATACGCTCAGCGATCGCACTCGCCTCCGATCATGTTGACCATGCCGAAGGTGGGGATGATATCGGCCAGCATGCCGCCTTTGACCATCGCCCCGAGCGCACCCATGGCAAGGAAACACGGCGGGCGCACCCGCACCCGATAGGGCCGGCCGCTGCCGTCGCTGATGACGTAAAAACCCAGCTCCCCGTTGGCACCCTCGACCGCGTGGTAGACCTCGCCAGGGGGCACCTTGATGCCTTCCATGATCAGCTTGAAGTGATTCATCAAGCCCTCAATGCTGCCGTACACCTTGCTCTTCTCCGGCAGCACGATGCGCGGATCTTCCACCCGCACCGGGCCCGCAGGCAGATTCTTCAGCGCCTGCTCGACAATGCGCATGCTCTGCTCCATCTCGGCGAAACGGCAGAGGAAGCGGTCATAGTTGTCGCCGGTGCTGCCCAGCGGCACCTCGAAGTCGAAGTGATCGTAGCTCGAATAGGGCTGGGCCTTGCGCACGTCGTAGTTCGTCCCGGTCGAGCGCAGCATCGGTCCGGTGAGCCCGTACGAAATCGCCTCGGCCTGCGAGATGACGCCGATGCCGCGCATGCGATCGACGAAGATGCGGTTGCGAGTCAGCAGCTTGTCGCAGTCTGAGATCAATGCGCGGGTGTGCTTGAAGGCGGCGGTCACCCGCTCGCTGATGTCGGGCGGAAAATCCCGGCTCAAGCCGCCGATGCGGCAGTAGGTCACCGTCAGGCGCGCGCCGCTGATCGCCTCGGCGAGGTCGTAGATCAACTCACGCGCCTCGTTCAGCAAGAAGCCGACGGTCATCGCCCCCAATTCGGTGGCGGCCATTCCCAAACAGGTCTCGTGATCGGTGAGACGCGACAGCTCGCTGACGATCACCCGCAGGTACTGGCACCGCGGCGGCACTTCGATACCGAGCAACTTCTCGACGGCGAGCACGAAGGCGACGTTGTTGATGAAGGGTGAGGCGTAGTTGAGCCGGTCAGTGTACGGGATCGCCTGCGTCCACGTGCCCTGCTCGGTCATCTTCTCGAAAGCGCGGTGGAGGTAACCGACTTCGACGTCACAATCGACCACCACTTCGCCATCCAACTTCAAGTTGAACTTGATGGTACCGTGGGATGCCGGATGGGACGGCCCCATCTGGATCTCCATGATCTCCTCGGTCGGATCGAGCGCGGCGGGCGCTGCGGCCGGAGTCGCCATCACACTTTCCAATCCTGGTTGACCGGATCACGCTCGGGCACCAGCGGCTGGCGCTGGTTCACCGGGTAATCCTTGCGCAGCGGGTGGCCGACGAACTGCTCGTAGAGCAAGATGCGGCGCAGGTCGGGATGGCCGCTGAAGCGGATGCCGAACATGTCCCACACCTCGCGCTCCAGCCAGTTGGCTGATTTCCACAACGGCACCAGCGACGGCACCACCGGATCGTCCTCGGGCACCGGCACCTTCACCCGCAGACGGCGATTGTGCGAGAGCGAATAGAGGTGACAGACCAGCTCGAAGCGCGGGCTCACGCCGAGGTAATCGGCGGCGGTCTCGTCGGCCAGCAAGTCGAAGGCAAACTCCGGCCGCTCGCGCAGCTGGCGCAGGACCTCGATCATGTGGTCGCGGCCAACGACGATGGTGTCGTCGCCACATTGATCGTGAGCGGAGAGGAGCTTGTCGCCGAAGAGTTCCTGCAAGCGTGGCAGCAACGAGGCGCGGCTCATTCCCATTCCAGCGCCCCCTTGCGCCACACGTAGAGCAGGCCGAGGCCGAGGATGCCGGCGAACACCAGCATCTCGGCCAAGCCGAACCAGCCGAGGCGGCGGAACAGCACAGCCCACGGGTACATGAACACCACCTCGATATCGAAGACGATGAAAAGGATAGCGGTGAGGTAGAACTTGACCGAGAAGCGCCCCCAAGCCGAGCCGCTCGCCGGGTTGCCGCACTCGAAGGTCTCTCGCTTGATCGGGTTGTGGCTCTTCGGTCCCAGCAGACGCCCGAGGCTGACCATAACGACCACGACCAGCCCCGCGAGCGCAAAGGTCACCAGCACCGGCAGGTATTGGGCAGTCATATCACAAGCGATCAGGCGTTGCGCTCCAGCGCTCGGACCGGCCCGGCATCTATCAAAGGTCGGTCGTAAGTCAAGGTCAGCCGCGTGCGGCGCACGCTTGCGGGTGTGCGACAAATCTGTGGGTAACGTGCAGCCGACCGGGCAAATCCTCACCAGTCTGACAGTACTGTGTACTGTCAGGCCGAGGCCCATGGCC
>JACQVA010000258.1 GCA_016210005.1 Deltaproteobacteria bacterium
CCTCTTCTGGCGCCGCCGACGTGAGCGCATTTCGTGGCTGGAGTCACTGATCCGGATGTGAGCGGGGCCTTCGCCCTCGTAGCAGTCGTCGTTGACCTTGATCTCCCGTCAGCACCAAGCTCAGCGACTTCGACGTGTTCAGGCGCGAGACAATTGTAGCGCTCGAACCGCACTTATGTCGCGAAGCTCCACTCCCGGGGCTCGACGACTTGTGGCCCGCAATTTCGGCAGCCGATGCCCGCTTGCTGAGCAGTACTGCCTGCGGCTCGGGCAGCAGTCACAGTGCGGCCAGCGCCTGATCTGCCGCGCACTCGCGCGCCACGCTGGCACCGCGGTTGCTCCTGTACCCCGTGGCAGCTGCGAGGAGGCGTGATGAACAAGATCGAAGCGATCATCAAGCCGTTCAAGCTCGACGAGGTGAAGGAAGCCCTTACCCGCGAAGGGGTGCGAGGCATGACCATCTCGGAGGTGAAGGGCTTCGGCCGCCAGCGTGGTCACAGCGAGTTGTATCGCGGCGCGGAGTACGTCGTGGATTTCTTGCCGAAGATCAAGATCGAAGTCTTGGTCAGCGAGGAGAACACGGCGCGGGTCGCCGCAATCATCGAAGGCACTGCCCGCACCGGCGGCATCGGCGACGGCAAGATCTTCGTGGTACCGGTCGGCGACGCCATTCGCATTCGTACCGGCGAACGCGGGCCGCACGCGATCTAGAGGCCCGCCGGGGGAATGGCCGCAAGGCCGCAGATCGCCAGCCGTCCGCAAACCGCTGCGGGACGGATTGCGGAAATGCCGGAGGGCGCGGAAGGAGGACATCATGACGAGACAAGTGGAAACCGCTGAAGCGGGAGGACGGAGGAGGCCGCAGGCCACGGTGGCGGCGGCGGTACTTATCGGGCTCGTCGCCGTGGCGCAGTTGGCAGTGGCGGCGAGTGATCCGGGCGGCGCGGCAACCGGCGGGATCGCCGACGTGGGCGCGGTCGCCGCCGGCAGACCGACGCTAGATGAAGTGGCCGCCACCGCCGGCCACAACAAGATCGCCATCAACTTCATCTGGACGCTGTTCGCCGGCTTTCTCGTCATGTTCATGCAGGCCGGGTTCGCGCTCGTGGAGACCGGTTTTACGCGGGCCAAGAACGCCGCCGAGACGATGACGATGAACTTCGTCGTCTACGTCATCGGCATGACCGGCTACTGGGTCTGCGGCTACGCGCTGCAAATGGGCGGCGTCGGGGCGGTGGCGGCGCTCGGGGGCACGGCACCGCTGGATTCCGAGTTCACCATCAGTTTGTTCGGCAAGGATTTCGGCTTGTTCGGTACCAAGGGGTTCTTCTTGAGCGGCGACTCCTATGATGTCGGCGTCTTCGCCCTGTTCCTGTTTCAGATGGTGTTCATGGACACGGCGGCCACCATACCGACAGGCTCGATGGCCGAGCGCTGGAAGTTCGGTAACTTCTGCGTCTTCGCCTTCTTCATGTCGATGTTGGTCTACCCATTGTTCGCCAACTGGGTGTGGGGCGGCGGTTGGCTGGCCACGTTGGGGAAGAACTTCGGACTCGGCCACGGTCACGTCGATTTCGCCGGCAGCTCGGTCGTGCACGCGGTGGGCGGCGCGGCCGCCTTGGCCGGCGCGCTGGTGCTCGGGCCGCGCATCGGCAAGTACACCCGCGACGGCAAGGCGACGGCGATCCCCGGCCACGACCTTCCAATGGCCTTGCTCGGCACCTTCGTCCTGGCCTTCGGCTGGTTCGGCTTCAATGCCGGCAGCACATTGGCCGGCACCGACCTGCGCATCTCGGTGGTAGCGGTGAACACCATGCTGGCTTCGGCCAGCGGCGCGCTGGTGGCGATGGCGTACATGTGGCGGACCACCGGCAAGCCTGACCCCAGCATGACCGCCAACGGGATGCTGGCGGGGTTGGTGGCGATTACCGCTCCGTGTGCGTTTGTCACAAGTGTCAGTGCCTTCGTCATCGGCGGCATAGCCGGCCTGCTGGTGTGTCTGGCGGTGCTGTTCATCGATCAGAGGCTGCGCATCGATGATCCCGTGGGCGCGATCTCCGTCCACGGCGTCAACGGCATCTGGGGCGTGCTGAGCTTGGGGATCTTTGCCGACGGCACCTATGGCGACGGTTGGAACGGCGTGTCGGGGCCGGTGCGCGGCCTGCTGTACGGTGATGCATCGCAACTGGTAGCGCAGGGTATTGGTGCCGTCACCTGCGTCGTGTTTGTCTTCGGCGCCTTCTACGCCTTCTTCAGCGTCTGCGACGCGATCTGGGGCATCCGTGTGAGCGAAGAAACGGAGATCGAGGGTCTCGACTTACCCGAGGTCGGCACCCTGGCTTATCCCGACTTCAACGTCGCCAGCTATGAGCCCGCCGGCTCCATCTTGCGGGCCGTGTAAGCGCGGGTGAGCAGAGAGAGAGTCGGCCACGGTCCCCCCCCTTTAACCGTGGCCGGCTGGCGGGGCCGCCCTGGCGTCGTGTTGCATCACGCGCGGGGTCGCCCCGCCGTCCTTGGGTGGTCTGACACCGCCGGGCTGCCGTCATTCCGCCGATCTTGCGCGGCGCGCCGGCCATCTGGCAAGAAGCTCGGGTGGTGATATAGAGCGGATCACCGAAGGACGGGCGGCCCGCCAGCATGGCCACCGGCAGGGCAGCACCGGCCGATTGCGGCTGAAGGAGGACCCATGGCGTACATCATCACCCGGCTTTGTGTTGACTGTGTCGATACCGCGTGCGTCGCGGTTTGCCCGGTGGATTGTATCTACCTCTACAAAGGCAACGACGCCGCAACCTTTCCGAACCAGCTCTACATTCATCCCGATGAATGCATCGACTGTGGCGCCTGCGAGCCGGAATGCCCCTGGCAGGCCATCTTCGAGGAAGCCGGCGTACCGCCGGTGTTCCACGACGACATCGCGCTGAACTACAAGATCATGGAGAACGCCGGCGACTTCGAGGTGGCCAAGCATGTCGAGAAGCCCAAGCCCTCCGCGGACGAGATCGCCGCTAACAAGAGCAAGTGGGGCTGGGGCGGATAAGCGCCGCCGTGCTCATCGGCCGGCCGGTGTTGCGCCGGTGGCAACCTAATTCGAAAGCGTATCAATTATGGCATCTTCCGAAAGCTGGCGCGGGGTGGACCTGTTCGCCCCAACCGACGAGCATCGACTGCTCGCCCAGACCATGGCCGACTTCGTGGCCAGCGAAGTCGCGCCGCAGGCGGCGGCGTACAACCGCGATGAACGCTTCAACCTCGCGCTCTTTCGCCGTGCCGGTGAACTGGGGCTGCTCGGCCTCACGATACCGCAGCAGTACGGTGGCGCCGGGCTCGATGCCGTGGCGGCCGTCATCGTCCACGAAGCGCTCAGCACCGCCGATCCCGGTTTTTGCCTCGCTTACCTGGCCCACAGCATCCTGTTTGTGAACAACTTCTGCCGCAATGCCGGCGAGGCGCTACGCGCCCGCGTGTTGCCCAAGGTCATCTCCGGCGAATGGATCGGCGGCATGTGCATGACCGAGCCGGAGGCGGGTACCGACGTGCTGGGCATGCGGACGACGGCCCGGCGCCAGGGTGACCACTACGTACTCAACGGCCGCAAGATCTTCATCACCAATGGCGCGCTGGACCAATCGACCCTGGGCGACGTCTTCCTGGTATACGCCAAGACCGGCGAGCGGGCGCTGAGCACTTTCTTGGTGGAAAAGGGATTCGCCGGCTTTACCTTGGGTCAAAAGCTCACCGATAAGCTCGGCGTCCGGGCGTCGATGACCGCGGAGTTGGTGTTCGACAGCTGTATGGTTCCGGTCGCCAACCTGCTCGGCGCCGAAGGCGACAGCACGCGCCACATGATGCGCAATCTCGAAATCGAGCGCCTGACCTTGGCGGCAATGTCGCTGGGGATCGCCCAGCGCTGCCTCGAAGTGATGGTTGACTACGCCAATCAACGCAAGACCTTCGGCGTGCCGATCCGCGAGCACGGCCAGATTCAGCGCCTGATCGCCGATTCCTATGCCGAGTACAAAGCCGCACGTTGCTACGTGTACGATACCGCGCGCCGGCTCGACCTCGATTCGTATGGCAACCGCGTGGATGCCGACGGCGCCAAGCTGTTCGCCGCTCGCATCGGCAAGGAGATCGCCGATCGCGCTATCCAGGTCCTGGGTGGCTATGGCTACATGGGCGAATACGTGGTGGAGCGCCTGTGGCGCGACGCCAAGCTGCTGGAGATCGGCGGCGGCACACTCGAAGCTCACCAGAAAAACATCACCAAAGATCTTTGCCGAGCCCCGGAGTTGATCCGCCGCTGACGGGGCTGGCGAACCGGCGCCGCGCCGCCAGCTAGTTCGACAACGAGCGCGGGCGGGGCGTCCAGCGCAAAGGGCCCGGCGAGCGCAGATCGGCCAGCACCTGGCGGCGCACCCAATCGGGTTCCAAACCGAGATGGGCGCACACGTTCAGAAAGGAACAAGGCCAGCTGAGGCTATCGCTGAGTAGCCAATTCAGGTCCTCCTGTGCACGACGGCAAGATAAAGGCCGGCGCGCCGCCAGGGCTTCTTTCCGGATACGACAGATCGCGTCCTCCAAGATCGCCATGAACAGCCGCCGCTCCCCGCCGGCGCGCCGCGTCGTGACTGCGTTGATCGGAACCATGGCAAACACCGTAAACCTCCTCCGTGCCGGTCACTCACGGCCCGTTGCAGCCACTCGGTACCGCAATCGGCCGGCCCGCAGTATCCGCAAATCACCTGAGACGAGCTGGGTGGTATGCCTTACGACCAATATCTTGGGGGCCGCCCCGTTCGTGCGCCGGGTTCTTCAGCGGGCGAAGAGTAGCAGCAGGTTTCCGTCCGGGTCGCGCAGTTCGGCGTGGCGACCACGCTCGCGGTCGATCTTCACATCCAGCGGGATGCCGCGCTGGCGCAAGGCCTTGACGGTGCGGTCGAGGTCGTCGGTGTGAAACTCCAGCCGCAGATCACCGCCGCGCGGCCGGCGCGCCGTGCGTTGCAGCGTCAGGTGAGCACCGCCGGCATCAAGGTCGCAAGCCGACGTGGTGGCCGCGCACACCGACAGGCCCAATCCGTCGCGATAGAACGCCAGCGCCGCCTCCAGGTCGTGCACACCAATCGTGAGACGGACGAGCGCTAGCGCCGGCGGCTGGGTGGCGGGCGCTGGCTTCTGCGACAGGCTCAGCGCCAGTGCCGCTACGCCGGCGGGGTCGGGTGCCAGCCGATCGAGCAACTCACGCAAGCGTCGCACGGCCGGCGCCAGCGGTTCGATGGCCTCGGCGACCGGGCCGCCGTCGAGCATGGCGGCCAGCCACTCGGCGCGGGTCTCGTCACCCTTCATCGTCGCCTGCGCTTGCCCGGCACGCTTTGACGACAGCGCGATAGATCCGGATTTTGGCCGACTCGGGCGAGCTGTCGTGGAGTGTGGCGATTTCCTCGAACGAGTAGCCGGTGGTGAAGTAGAGCACCAAGGCTTCGGCCGTCGCGGCGTCGACGCGGCCAAGCAGCCGGCGGGCTTCCACACATGCGCGGGCTAGGTCAGCCCGCGCCGCGGCGGTCTCAGCCTCCGGCGGCTGCGGTTGTGGGGCTGCTAACGCGCGCGCCTGGGAGAACAACCAGGCCAGCAACGGCCGCCCGTCCCAGCGATACCGCTGCACCTCGGTCTGGGCCCGGGCGAACACGGCCGCGGCCCAAGCTGTGGCCGCGCCGGCATCGCCGGTGCGCAGCGCACAACAGCGAAACACCGGGTCGTAGTAGAGCTCGACAATGGCGCGAAAGGCGGCGGGGTCTGCCTGCGCCGCGGCGATCAGCCGGCGATCGTCTTCGTGCCGAATCATCTCGGGTCAGTCGCCCCGCGCGGCTACTTGATCGCTTACAAGCGGTGACGGCGTGCCGACACAGGTGAGCCAGAGCTGATGCACGGCACGGGTGGCGCCGACGTGCAGCAGCCGGCGCGCCGACGGCAGCGGTGGAAAATGCCTGGCGCTGACCTCGATGAGGATGACGTAGTCGAATTCCAAGCCTTTCACCTGCTCGATCTCGGTGACTTCGACACCCGGGGCGAAGGTGAAGTTCTGGTGCTCGACTTGGCGCAGCCGCGGCACCTCGCCGTTGAGCAGACCCCGATAGTACATGCCGCTCAGCTCGCGCGCCGGGGTAAGCACCGCCACCGACGCCAGGCGCTCCTTGCCGCACAGCTCCTTGAGCGCATCGGCCAGGAAGGCGACACAGCCGCCGTGGTCGGTGAAACGGAACAGCTCGACCGGGGGGCCCGAGCGCGTTGTCGGCGGCGGCCGGTCGTCTTCGCGCAAGTCGCCCAGCACCGCCATGGCGAAGTCGGCAATCTCACGGGAGCAGCGGTAGCTGATTTCCAGGGTGTTGATCTCGCTGCCCTCCAGACCCAGTTGGCGGAAGAAATCGGGCCAGGAGGTGAAACCGGCGTCCGGCAGCAGATGCTGTTGGGTGTCGCCCGCCAGCGTAATGCTCTGACGCTCATCCAGGCAGCCAAGCAACACTTGCACCTCCAGCGGCGAGAAATCCTGGACCTCGTCGATGGCAATGTGGCGGTAGCGTAGCGGGCGGGTGCCGTGCGCCGGGACGGGGCCAACGCGCAGTTGCCAGGCGCGCAACAGCAGTGCGTCGTCTTCGGCATCCAGTTCAGCCTGCACGCTACGGTCACCCTCCATCCAAGCGCTGAGTTCTTCGTAGCGATCGCGATTCCAGCCAACGGCACGGCGCAGCTCCTCGGCGCGAAACGCCCCCGGTGCTACCTCGGCGAAGACTTCTTCCAGCAAATCGGCCTGGTTCAAGACACTGGCCCAGTCGTCGATCACCTGTGCCGGCGTGGGCGCACCGGCAACGCGGCCGGCGTGCCGTTGTAAGGCCAGCAGCAGGGCGGGGTGAAGCTTCAACCGATGCACCGCCGCGGGAGTATCTTCGCGCGTGCGCCGGGGCAATTGCGGAAACAGCCGCCGCGTTTGCTCCGTGGCCCATTGATGGAAAGCGCGCACCTGCACCTGGCCCACGCCCAGCGCCGGCAGCACGTGGCTGACGTAGTTGCGCAGAGCGGGCGAGAACACCACGACCAGGGTTTGAGCAGAATTGATGGCGGGGTCGTCATACGCCAGGTAGGCGATGCGATGGAGCGCCACCGTGGTCTTGCCCGAGCCCGCGGTGCCGCGCACGACCACGAAGCCGCCCGCTGGCCGCGTGATCAGCGCGAACTGCTGCGGGTCGATCAGGCCGGCGATGTCCGGCAGATGCTTGTCGGCGCGCAGGCGCGGGCCGTGCACATCCCCGCCCAAGCGGCGGCGGCTGCCGGCGCCGGCCCCATGCGCGCGCAGCGCCGCCCCTTCGCCACCGGCCAGACGCGGCGGCTCGACTTGTACTTGCCGCCAGCCGCCGGGCGTCTCGGAATCGCTGTAGAAGATACCTTCCGGAGCGTCGATGCGCTTGAGGCTACGATGGCGAATGGTGACGCTGCGGCGGGCTACCACCTCGCCGCTGAGTTCGCGCCCGTTGATTTCCTCCTCGTACGAGTCGCCCTGCTGGTAGCGGTAAAAGATGCGCGAGATCGGCGCATTGCGCCAATCGACGATGTGCACCCCGCGCTGCAGCCGCGTGGCCTTGCCCAGCAGGATGTCGCGTTCATGCCCGCTTTCGCGCAGGCGGAGGTGAGCGAAGTACGGGCTGTCATGGCTGACTTGGGGTGCTTGCCGCGCCGCGCGCAGTTGATCCAACAGGGCTAGTTGGCGATTCCATTGCTGCGTCAGTGCCGGCTGATCTTCGGTCTTCTCGCCCCCGTGCATCATCTCCCGCAGGCGCTCGAGGTCCTCCACCACCGAAGCTTCCGACGGCGCGCTGGCGATCGGCGACTCGTGGAGCAGGCTGGTCACCTGCTCCAGCAACCGCAGCTCATCGACGACAATTGGATGGGTCACGCGGCCGAATCTTAACCCGTTCGGCTGCGCTGGTACAGCCGGATAGGCCCGCCCAGGCCTGCCCCGTAGCCCGAAACCTGGAGGGCCTCGTGCGTCCTCGGCACTGAGCCCGAGAGACGATCGAGGCTGGCGTTACGCGAACTTGGTGAGCTAACCGCGCCAGGCGCTCGCGGACCTGGGACTTGCCGGGCGAGTGCGGCTCGACAGCTAATCGCCGTCACCGCTGGCTGACTCGTCGTCGCCGCCGTCGCCGGACTCCATCTCGTCCACCACGGAGTCTAAATCCTCGCCGCCGAACTCGTCGCCCATCTCTTTGCCCATCTTGCGCATCCAGCGGGCGACGCTCTTGGGGTCGTTCTCGTCAATGCCGCCGAGCTTGCTCGGATCGGCCATCGACTCCAGGCGGGCGTCTTCCGACTTGGGCAGGGCGAAGCGTGACAACAGACGCCGGGCACTGGTGCTGCCGCAGCCGCTGCACTCGGGCTTGGGGGTTTCGCTGACGCGCAAGGTCAATACGCTGAAGCGCCTGCCGCACTTGCGGCAGCAGTATTCGTAGATCGGCATGGTGCAACTCCGCTGTCTGCAACTAACCTTGATCGAAAAACGCCAAACCCAGAGGCGCAGAGATCACAGAGCATTCCGCCACTCGTCTTCGAGTTCCCGGGCGTGTTGTGTCGGCGCCCTTCTCGGCACCGGTTACCAAATGGCGGGCGGCGGCGCCAGCACCGGCGCTCAATCTTGACAGGGGTGCGGTGGGCTCATAGTGTCCCGCCGCTGCCATGATTGACGACCCGCGTACAGAGCTGGCCGGATTGTTCGCTGCCCCGCTGGAGCGCCGCCGCTTTCTGCGCAGCAGCGCGGCGGGCGTGGCGTTGTTGGGTTTTGGAGCACTGCTGCCGGCGGGTTGCCGCGGGTATCCCAAACCCGCCGGCCGGTTGACCTTCTTCACCGCCAAGGAGTACGCCGTGGTCAACCAGGCGGCCGCGCGGTTGCTGGGCGCCGGCAGCGGCGTCGGCCCGGGAGAAGATCAGATCGATGTAGCCGCGCGCGTCGACCCCTGGGTGGCGACTTGGGACGCCGAGGCGCAAAAGCAGCTGCGCGTCATGCTGCGCGTCTTCGAGCACGGGACCTACCTGTTCGACCTGCAACGCAAGCGCTTCACCTTACTCTCCGACGAAGACAAGGACCGCTATCTCGAAGGCTGGATGCGCAGCACCCTCGGCGCGCGCCGCGTGGCGTTTCGTTCGCTCAAGGCCCTGGCCGCCGCCGGCTTCTACCCGCAGCCCGAGAGCTGGGCGGCGCTGGCCTACGAGGGCCCATGGCTCGGCCGAGTCGCGGCCGCTTCACCGCCCGAACCCGAAGCGGCAGTGCCGCTCGCGGCCGTGCCGCGTCAGCGTTGATGGCGCCCTGTGATTCTCGACACCACCAGCGTTGATCGCGACGTCACCCTGAGCACCGACGTCTGCGTTGTCGGCTCGGGGGCGGGCGGCGCGGTGGCTGCCAAAGAGCTGGCCGGCGCCGGCCGCTCGGTCGTCGTTGTCGAGGCCGGCGGCTATCACACCAGTCGTGACTTCACACAACGTGAAGAGCAGATGTATCCGCGGCTGTACGGTGACGCCGGGGTGCAGGCGACCACCGAATCGACCGCCTGGATCGCGCAGGGACGGGCGCTGGGCGGCTCGACGGTGACCAGCCTCTGCGTCTGCGCGCGGCCGCCGCGGGCAGTGCTCGAACACTGGCGCGATGGGCTGGCGATCCCGGGCGTCGGGCCCGATGACATGGTGCGCTACTACCGCCAAGTCGAAGATGCTCTGCAGGTGAGCCAGCTCAGCCCGGAGCAGGTCAACAAGAACAATCAGCTGCTGCAGGCCGGGGCCGAGCGGCTCGGCTATCACAGCGTGCGCATCGCTCACAACCGCGTCGATTGTCTCGGCTGCGGCTACTGCGCGTTGGGCTGCGCTTACGACCGCAAGACCGATGCGCTGACCACGCATCTGCGCCTGGCCTCACAGCAGGGCGCCATCATCGTGCCCGACTGCCGGGTCGAGGCGATCACGACGGCACACGGCCGAGTCTCCGGCGTCAGCGCGACCTTCGGCCGTACCGCCAGGGTACCGGCAGTGCTGACGGTGCAAGCCAAGGTGGTGGTGTTGGCGGCGGGCGCCATCGGCTCGCCGCACTTGTGGCTGCGCAGTGGGCTGCCCAACACGCAGCGGCAAGTGGGCCGCGCCTTACACCTGCACCCGCAGGTGGTGATGGCCGGCGTCTTCGCCGAAGAGGTGGCCGCGTGGCGGGGAATTCCCCAAAGCATAGTGATCGACGAATTCTTTCAACAGAACGGCGCCGCCGGCGGCGGTTTTCTCATCACACCGCTGGCGGTGCACCCGCTGGCGCTGGCGACACTGCTACCCGGCTTCGGCGCGGCGCACCGGCAGCTACTCGAACTCTACCCCCGCCTGGGCTTGGCGGCGGTGATGCTGCACGATCGCTCGAGTGGCAACGTCGAACTCGACAACAGCGGCGGGGCAACGGTCAATTACCAGCTCAGCGACGAAGACCGCGCCGCGCTGGCGGAGGGCATGCGCCGGCTCGCCGACGTCTATTGTGCCGCCGGGGCCGAACGGGTGATCCTGCCTTTCACTGAGTTGGTCGAAATCACTCGCCGTGGCGACTACCGCCCGATCGACGATCACCCGGTGCGCGCCAACGATCCGCTGTTGCTCTCCTTCCACCCGCAAGGCTCGCTGCGCATGGGCACGGAGCCGCGCCGCTCGGTGGTCAACCAACTGGGCGAAGCGCACGAAATCCGCGGCCTGTTCGTCGCCGACGCCAGCGTCTTTCCCACCGCCATCGGCGTGCCGCCGCAACTCACGGTCGCCGCCTTCGCCTGCCGCACGGCGCAGCACATCGCCAACCATTGGCCGACGGTGAGCAAGAGCTGAATAGAGTAGCCGGTGCCGGTAGCGCGCTACTACTAGCTGCGCGCCACCGAGTGATACCAGCGCGGCCGCGCCAATAACGGGCTGGGCCTCAGAATCCGACGCGGACTTTGCCGGTGGGAGCCTGGCCGGGCGGGTTGAGGCGGTACTCCAACAGCGGCTGGGTGTTGGTGGCGACGTCGCGCGAGAGCCGCGCGGCCACCGGTTCGTCGGGTGCGCCAACGACCAGGCCCGCCGGGGCTGATCGAGCGGCCGCGGTCTCGGTCTTAGGCGCAGCACCACCGGCGGCCTCGGCGCTGTCGGCGGGCGAGAGCAAGCTGCCCTTGACCGCGGCATGTGCACTGCCCAAGCTGTCGCGCCCGCCGGTGCCGACGATGTCGAGGCCTTCGAGGTATTGGCGAAACAGCGCGTCGTCGATGCGCCGGGGTGCCGACGGAAAGCGGCCCTTCTGCACGCGACTGGCCATGCGTGGCCCGATGCGCACGCCGCCACCGACGACGCCGAGTGTGCCCTCGACCTGTACTTCGCCATCGATGCCGACGATATCGGTATGTTCCGCGGTCTGGTCGTAGACCACGACGAACTCGGTACCGCGGACGCCGGCGACGGCGGTGGGAGTTTCAATCTCGTAGCGCGCGCGCGGCGCGCTGTAGTATTCGCTCACCAGCGCCCGCAACTTGCCGAAGGCCAGCCGTAGTGTTGAGCGATACTGCCGCGTAGCCGGATCAAAAGCCTGGCTCTCGATCAACAACTCGGTGCCGGGTCCGACGTCGACCAGCGAGTCATCTTGGAACACGAGTTTGAGTCGGCTGGTGGGGCGGGTGCGCACGCGGTCGCCGGCGAACAGCGCACTGCCCACGACTACAAGCTGCCAATCGCCTCCGCCGGCACGCTGGAGTTCGGCGCCGCCGACTACCGCCGCCACGGTGGCCACTTCCGCCGCCGTGGCGGTACCTTGCGCCGCGCAAGGGTTTGCTCCGGCCACACAAACGGCCATCAGCATCAGCATGGCGACGCAGACTCTGCCTGCGCGTGTCATATGTTTCCCAGCCATCAGTACTGCACCCGTACTCCCGCCGACAAGATGTGGCGGCTGTAATCGAAGTCCGCAATGTTCGAGTTGTTGAGCACGCCGAGGTAGGCCAACGACAGCTGCAAGTGCTCGCTCAGGTCGCGCGAGAACACCACGGTGAACTCGTGCTGATTGTCGTGGCGGCGCAGGCCATCGAACACGACGGTCGGCACCTGGGTGATGGGATCCACCACCACGACCTGGGTGCGTGTATTCGGGAACTGGTAGTCCTCGAGCCGAAAGAGGTAGGAAAGTTGCGCCGTGCCGAGGTCGGCGACCGGGGAACTGACCGCGACCTCGAGTTGGTGGGCCTTGTTCTGAAAATCGTCCCCGCCGCGGGTATCCCTCAACGGATCATCGTAATCGAACTGATAACCGAAGCTCAGCAGGCGATCGGGGGCGCCCAGCAGGCTGTACTGCCGGACCCCGAGCGCGTGATCCATGCTGTCACGATCTGTGTTGTAGGGGTAGCGAAAGAAGTCCCGCCCGCGAAAGGTGTAGTAGACCTGCGTGCTGGCGGCGTCGCCCTCGGGCAGGGTGACCCAGGGGGTGAAGAGGGCTTCCTGGAAGAACGTGCGGTAGTTGAGCGCGTAGAAGTTGTACGTCCCGGCCAAGCCCAGTTGCACCGGCCCTTGGCTGGTGACGCCTTGCAACCGCACGCGGTGGCCCTGGAGGTCGAAGCCGGTGTGTTGCATGTGAATGCTTTGCGAGAGGTCATACGAAGCGCTGACTTGGGCCGCATCGCTGTCGAGCAGGTGATAGCGGCCACCGAGACCCAAGATGCCGCGGCCGTCATCCTGACCGGTATCGGTACTCGAGACGCTCGAGTCAGACGGCGCCAGGATCACGTTGCTATCGAACTCGACGCCGGCGCTGCCATGGAGCGACCAAGGCTTGGCGGCGGCGGCCCGCGGGGTCGGGGGCTTGCGCACTTCCGCCGCCGCGCCCAGGTAGCCCTGGGCCGCGCGCGCGGTCTCGGTATCGGGGCGGCCCTGCGCGGCCTTTTGCAAAGCCGCGCGCCCTTCGGTCTCGTGCCCTTGGCGCAGCAAGGCGAGCCCGGCGTAGTAGTGCGCTTGCGCTCGCAGATCGGGGTCGCGTTCGGCTTCCGCCAGGTAAGCGCGGGCCTTGGCGAAGTCCTCGCGGCGGAAGTGAGTAAGGCCCAAGAAGAAGGCGGCCGCGAAACGGTCCGCGGCGGTGCCGTACGCCTGTTCGAGCCAACGCTGCGCCTCGGGGTACTGGCCGGCATCGAAGTGAGTAATGCCGAGGTCTAGAGCCAGGTGGGTGATTTGTGGGCGCAGTTGCGCCGCCCGTTCCAGGTCGGCGATGGCTAGGTTCGGTTGCCCGCGCCGCGCGGCGGTGAGGCCGCGGTAGTATAGCGCCATTGCGTCGTTGGCGTCCGCCTTCACCGCTTCATCGAACAACTTATAGGCGTCGTCCCAGCGGCCGTTGTGGAAGGGGACCAAGCCTTTGGCGTAGAGCGCCTGTGAGCGCGAATTGGCGCCGGCCGGAACCGCCGCGCCGACCAGGGCAGCGATCACTGCTCCACCTACCAGCCACTGCCGAACCCGCCTGCCTGTCATAGGGTCTCGCGCTCCGCCACCGTTCAGAATGCCACGTTGACAGCGAACTCGCTGGTATTATTGCCGCCATCGGTCTGTGTGGCGGTATACGTGCCGGACGGCTCGCCCACCAACGAGAAGGAGAACTGACCGGTGCCGTCGATCTGGGCCGTGCCGCGGTAGATCTTACCTTCTCCCGCGCCGCTGGCGTCAGCCGGGGTGTCGGTGCGGAAGATATCGACCGCGGCTCCGGGGATACCGGTGCCGGTCAGCAACGTTCCTGCAATCGCCAACGCCGGCGGGCTGACCAGCAATTCCGCACCGTCTTGCCGGTCGATACCCAAGCCGCCGTTATTGCCGATGGAGTTTGCCCGCATCAGCACGGCTACGCTGCCCATACCCGAAACCAAGATGCCGCTGCCGGTGTTGTTCAGGATCGTGTTGGGGGTTCCGGCGGTGAGCCCACCGATGTTGATGTTGAAGGCTCCGGAGATGTTGATGCCATCTAAGGCGTTGCCAACGAGGGTCGCGCTGCCGATGGTGTTGCCCTGGATCGTTACGTTCTCGAGCACGCCACCGCCAAGCACAAAGAGGCCGTGGCCACCATTAGCGACGATCAAATTGCCATCGCCGGCGCCGGCTCCGCCGATGGTCAGGGAACCCTCTAAGGCATAGATACCCGAGCTTAAGTTACCCGAGACCGCGGTTGCCGACGGCAAGGCGCCGATCTTGTTTCCGCGAATGGTGCTCGGGGCCGAGTTGGTGATCACGAATATCCCTTCGCCGCCACCGGCGACAATGACATTGCTATCAATCAGGTGGCCGCCGCCCTGCATGACGATGCCGTTGCCTTGGTTCGGCGCCAGCGATGTACCGTTGAGGGCAACGCCGATGTAGTTGCGCGTGACCGTCGCGCCGGTGGTGCCACTGTCGATCAGCACCGCCGCCTGGCCGGTCGCCGTAATTGCCAGGTGACGGATCGTGACCGCGGTGCCGGAGATCTCGAAGCCGGGATCGGCGGTCGTACCGTTGATGCGAACATCGGGAACTTGGTCGCCGTTGATGTCGCCGTTGATGGTGGTCTGATCGGCGGTCAGAATCGGCAGCGCCGAAGCGAGCTGGATGGTTTGGCCGGCCAGAGCGGCGGCAAAAGTGATCGAGCTGGGTGCGCTGTCGCTGTTAGCCGAAGTGATCCGCGCGCGCAGCGAACCGGCGCCCGAATCGTTCGTGGTGGTGACGATGTAGGCCACCGTGGTTCGCGTCGGTGTCACAGATGGAGACGGGGTGAAGCTCGGAGTCCTAGTGGGGGTGTTGGTCGCCGTTCGCGTCGGCGTCGCAGTCGCGGTCAGGGTCGGAGTAGGTGTTTGGGTCGGGGTATCAGTCGGAGTTGCGCTCGGCGTTGCAGTCGCGGTGGCAGTGGGAGATGCCGTCGGCGTGTCGGTGGGGGTGAGTGTGGCGGTGTCGGTGACGGTCGGGGTGGCAGTGCTGGTTTCGGTCGGGCTCGCAGTCGGGGTGTCGGTCGGCGTCGCCGAGGCGGTTGGGGTGTCGGTCGGCGTAGTCGTCGGCGTCTCGCTGGCTGTAACCGTTGGTGAGCTAGTCTCCGTTGTGGTTGGTGTTTGAGTCGGTGTCGAGGTCTCCGTCTCGGTCGGAGTCTGCGTCGGCGTATCAGTCGGCGGCGCGGTTTCCGTCGGCGTGATCGTCGGCGTATCGGTCGGCGTTGCCGTCGGGGTCTCGGTCTCGGGCGCAGGCGCGGTGGCCGTTTCGGTTGCCGCCGGCGTGTCAGTCGGCGGCGCCGTTTCCGTCGGCGGGAGGGCTGGCGTTTCGGTAACTGTTGGCGTTGCGCTTGGGGACAGCGTTTCGGTTGCGGCGGGGGTAGCCG
>JACQVA010000259.1 GCA_016210005.1 Deltaproteobacteria bacterium
CCGCTTTCGCGGGAATGACAAATTGCGTCCCTTTCGGCCATGGGCCTCGGCCTGACAGTACAGTACTGTCAGACTGGTGAGTATTTGCCCGGTCGGCTGCACGTTACCCACAGATTTGTCGCACACCCGGAAGTTCCCGGATCTGATTCTGAGGCTTTACCGCGCGCGCCGAATTCGTTACTGCCGTCGCGGGAGGACACATGCCGACTCAGTGCTGCGCGGTTGCCGCCGACACCAAAGTGGAAACCCCCGAAGGCCCGTTGGCGATCCGTGCGGCCGCCGGTCAGACGATCGCGGTACTCACACGGGACGACACCGGCCAACACTGCTTTCGGCTCATGCGCGCCGTCGAGCTGGCCGCCAGCCAGCAACCGGTGCTGAAGTTCACCCTCGAGAACGGCCGTAGCTTTCGCGTCGGCGCGGAGCAGGTGCTGCTAAAGGCCGGCATGGTGGAAGCCCGAGCGGCGGAAATCGCGCCCGGCGACTTGCTCGCAGCCGGGTTCTGTTTTCCCCCCAGCTACGTCTATCGCGACGATGACGGGCAGGCACGCACCTCGAAGGCCGCACTCTGCGTCACCGGCGTCGAGGCCGCCGGGACGGCCGACATCTATCGGCTAGCCGTCGATCAAAGCGGCAGCTTCTGCCTCAGCGCCGGCGTCCTGTGCAAAGCGGAAAGCACCTGAACCCTGCTTGACAAAGCCGCTGCCGCGGGTCCAAATAGAGCGGACCACACAATTCGTTTCGACGTGCTCGGCGCGTCGCTGACAGGAGGTTGCTATGGAAGCCAGGAGTTTGCCTCGGCTCAACGAGCCCGCCCCCGACTTTGAGGCGGTGTCGACCTATGGGCCGATCAAGTTGTCCGATTACCGCGGCAAGTGGGTCGTGCTGTTCTCGCATCCGGCGGACTTCACCCCGGTGTGCACCACCGAGCTGGCCGAGTTTGCCCGCCGCTCGGCCGAGTTCAAGAAACTCGAGGTGCAACTCATCGGGCTGAGCGTCGACAGCATCTATTCCCACATCGCGTGGACGCGAAACCTCGAGCAGCACTTCGGCGTTAAGATCGACTACCCGCTGATTGCCGACCTCGATACCAAGGTGGCTCAGCTCTACGGCATGATCCACCCGGGAGCGAGCACCACCGCCACCGTGCGCTGTGTCTTCATAATCGACGACGAGGGCATGGTGCGGGCGATGATCTACTACCCGCTCACCAACGGCCGCAGCGTCGACGAGGTGATGCGCATCGTGCAGGCACTTCAGCTCAACAAGTCCAAGGCGGTGGCGACGCCGGAGGGCTGGTGTCCGGGGCAGAAGGTGATCGTGCCGCCGCCAGTGACCACCGCGGATGCTGAAGAGCGAATCCACGACCGCAGCCTTGATGTCACCGACTGGTACTTCGTCCAGCGCGCCGCCTAGGCGGGCCGAACGTCGCCGGCCGATGGCCGCTCGGGAGATCCCCCTTCCGCTCCCTGGCTGTCGGCCGGCCGACCCCCGCCGGTTATGCGGCCGAAAGCGAACGCGCCGGCGGGACGCTGAACCGCCACCCGGCGTGTAACTCAACCATCGGCTGGAGCCGGCTGGTAGCGCTTTTCCGAACGTGCTTCGGTTAACTCGGTTGACTCAATGGCGCGGATACGGACACTGAACGCCGCTCCGAACACCGGCAACAGAAAGTAACACGCGAGTTATGATCGATATCAATCGGGTAGTGGTGATTGGCGCCAATGGCACCATGGGAGCCGGCAGTGCCGAGGTGTTCGCCGCCGGTGGCTGCGAGGTGGTATTGCTGGCGCGCTCGACCGACCGGGCCCGCGAGGGATTGCTGGGTGCCCAGAACCTGGCCAAGTCCGAACACATCGCCGACCGCATGTCGCTGGGAACCTACGAGCAAGACTTCGAGGCGGCGGTGAGCCACGCCGACCTGATCTTCGAGGCCTTGGCGGAAGATATCGAGTTGAAGAGATCGTTCTTCGAGCGTGTGGATCGCTACCGCCGCCCGGAGTCGCTGGTGGCGACGGTGTCATCGGGCCTATCGATCGCCGAGATGGCGCGCGGACGGAGCGCCAGTTTGCAGCGCAATTTCCTCGGCATCCATCTATTCAACCCGCCCAACGTGATCGTCGGCACCGAAGTGATTCCACATGCCGGCACCGACCCGGCGCTGGTGGCGCCGGTGGCCGAGCTGCTCGAGCGGCGCTTCGGCCGCGTGGTGACCGTGTGCCGCGATCTGCCGGCCTTCGCCGGCAACCGCGTCGGCTTCAAGGTGCTGAATGAAGTGGCGCAGCTCGCTGCGGTGCACGGCGTGGCGTTCATGGACTACCTCATCGGGCCCTACACCGGCCGAGCACTGGCGCCGTTGGCGACGATCGATCTGGTGGGCTGGGACGTTCACCGCGCGATCGTGGACAACGTCTACGCGCACACCCGTGACGAGGCGCACGCGGCATTCGCGCTGCCGCCCTTCATGGCCCGACTGATCGAGGCTGGGCACCTCGGCAACAAGTCCCCGGCACGGGGCGGCTTCTACCGTCGGGTTAAAGACGGCGCCAAGACGCTCAACCTAGTGCTCGATCCCGGCAGTGGCGAGTACAAGGACCGCGCCGAGTACAAGCTCGAGCCGATCGCCTTTGTCGAACAGATGCGCGAACTCCACCGCATCGGTTGTTACGCCGACGCCGCCAAGGTCTTCGCCCGCGCTGAGGGTGCCGAAGCGGAACTGGCGCGCCAAGTTGTGCTCGGTTACGTCAGCTACGCGCTCAACCGGGTGGGCGGCGACGAGGTCGTCAGCGCGCCGCGCGATGTCGACCGCATCATGGGGTTCGGCTTCAATTGGGCGCCGCCCACGGTACTGGTGGATCTGCTCGGGCTGAAAGAGACGACCGCCGCCATCGAGCGCTGCGGTTTGCAGGTGCCGCGTGTTCTCATGCAGGCGAAGCCAGGCGAGCGCTTGTTCCGAGAACCGAACGTCAACCTCGGCCGATTCTTCGCCGCCTGAGCGATGCCTAGCGGCGACCGCCGCGAGGCCCCACGACCGGAACCCGCACCCGCCCGCCGCCCGGCCGGGGAACCGAGGCGTCACCGAAAGTGGCGGCCGTTCAGGGGATCAGACAAAGAGCGGGCGACCGGGATCGAACCGGCGACGTCCAGCTTGGGAAGGTGAAACGGCGAGTTCGGCGATCTCCTCGGAAACAGAGATGATTCTAGCGTTTTCAACGGCTTGAGGCGTGGCAGGCTGATCCCAGATTGTCCCGTAAAATCCCTAAGAATCCCGAAAAACCGGGAACCGTTCCCGGTTCTCTCCGGTCTCGATCGAGATTACCTTCGCGGCATTTCCCATCCGCTGTTGCGGATCGTCAGCCGCTCTTGGTGAACCGTGGTTGGCTGAGTCGGGCTGGAGTGGTACAGCTATCTCAGCGAGGAACGAACGCAATGGCAACGGAACAGCTTGAGGCGCGAGTAGCAGCGTTGGAAGTCGAGATCGCTGGTTTGAAGAGGCGGCTGGGGGAAAAGCCGGCATCGCCGAAACCATGGTGGAAGGAGATCGGCACGTTTGCCAACGACCCGATCTTCGAAGAAGCGATGAAGTTGGGAGAACGCTATCGACAATCCCTGCGCCCGAAGCCCGGCAAGCCTTGTCGAAAGCAAAATGTTCGTTCTCGACACCGATCATCTTAGCCTTCTCGATCGGGAATCGGGTCCAGCGGCGTCTCGATTGGCGAACCGCCTCGCCGGGGTCGCAGCCGAAGGGATCGGTACGACCATCGTAAACTTCGAAGAGCAGATGCGCGGCTGGCTCGCTTACCTTGCCCAGGCGCGCACCATGAAGCAGCAGATCCAAGCATACGGGCGGCTCGGTCGACATCTTGACAGATACCGCCGCATCACGGTCGTCGATTTTGACGAACGCGCCGCGGCTGAGTTCCAGCGACTGCGCAGGCTGCATGCGCGTATCGGAACCATGGATATCAAGATCGCCGCAATCGTCTTGTCGAAGGGAGACACGCTCCTGTCCCGAAATCTCTCCGACTTCGGGCGAATCCCGGGTCTCAAGGTCGAGGACTGGACCTCGTAGCCCGCGCCGTCGCTAGCGACTCTTTCTTCCGGATGCCGCCTGGCGCGAAGCGCCCCCATAGGGCACTCAAGAAACAAGACAAAGAGCGGGCGACCGGGGTCGAACCGGCGACGTCCAGCTTGGGAAGCTGGCATTCTACCGCTGAATTACGCCCGCACAGGTGGGATCGTGCAGTGGCGCGGACGATAAAAGAAGCTCCGCCTCTTGTCAACGCAGAGCAATGGCGCCGAGGCAGCGGGCGAGTTTCAGGTCGACGCAGCTTTCGCGGCAACGGCTTCGGCCGCCGCCTCCCACGGCCGCGAAAGCCGCGCCGGTTGTTGGCAACGATGACGAACGCGAGGACGACGGCTCCAGGCTGGGAACATTGCCCGCTCTGGCATGGCGTTGGCACAGATGCCAGCTGCCTGCCGCTGGGAGCGGAGGGAGGTGCGGTTTTGCTCGAACGTGTTCTCTGCCAGCATGAGTGCCAATGAGCGCTGTGGTCCGCCACTTGCGATTTCACGGGCGCGGCGGTGAGGGGGTTAAACTCGCCAGCCGCATCGTCAGCCGGGCCGCGTTCGTGGCCGGGTGGACGGTGCAGGATTCGCCCCTCTACGGGGCCGAACGTCGCGGCGCGCCGGTAGTAGCGTTCGTGCGCTGCAGCGACGGGCCGATTCACGAGCGCGGCTATATCGAGATGCCCGATGTGGTGGTGCTGATGGATCATTCGCTGCTGGCACATCTCGATGCCGCGGTGCTGCATGGGCTCGGTGAGGACAGCTTGCTGCTGGTGAACACCGCGCAGCCGGCAGAAGAGATCAAAGCCGGTTACGCGGTGCCCGGACGTGTGGTGACGCTCGATGTCTCGACTATCGCGCTCGACCTGCTCGGTCACCGTTGGCTGAGTGCGCCAATGGCGGGGCTGGCGGTCAAAGCGACGGCGCTGGCACCGTGGCCGACGCTGGCACAAGCGGTGGCCATCGAGTTGACCGAGATCGGCCTCGACAGCGAGTTTGTGGAACGTAACCTGCGCGCCACCCAGCAAGCCTTTGAGGCCGCGCCCGCGGTCGGTTGGGCGGCGGCTGGCAAGGCACCGCCTCCGGCCCGTGCCTCAGCCACCGCCTTGTTCGTGCTGCCACGCTTGCCGGCGCGCGTCGCCGCCCCATCGATTGATGCTGAAGCCACCTCGGCGCTGCGCACGATGGACGGCTGGCGCGTCTTTCGGCCGGTGGTTGACCTGACTCGTTGCACCCGCTGCTTTCTGTGCTTCGCCCTCTGTCCGGAGGGCGCTATCCAGCTCGATTCCCAGCACTACCCGGTGATCGACTATGACCACTGCAAAGGCTGCCTGGTGTGCGTGAACGAATGCCCGCCCAAGGCCATCAGCGAAGTGCGGGAGGAAGCCGCATGAGGCGCGACTTACTCACCGGCAACGCGGCGGCGGCTTGGGGCGCGCGGCTGGCTGAAGTCGATTACATCCCCGCTTACCCGATCACGCCGCAAACCGAGATCATCGAGGACCTGGCGCAGTGGATCGGGCGCGGCGAGCTGGAGGCGCGGCTGGTGACACTGGACTCGGAGCACTCGATGCTCACCGCCGCCGGCGCTGCCGCCGCCACCGGCGCGCGCGTGTTCACCGCGACCTCCAGTCAGGGATTGGTCTACGGCTTCGAGATGCTCTACACCGTCGCCGGCTGGCGCGTGCCGCTGGTGCTGGTGAACGTTTCGCGCGCGCTCGCCGCGCCCATCACGCTCGAACCCGATCACAACGACGTGCTGGCCGCGCGCGACAGCGGCTTTCTCCAGATCCACGCCGAAACCTGTCAGGAAGTGCTCGATTCGGTCCTGATGGCGTACCGGCTCACCGAACATCCCGATGTCTTGCTGCCGGTCCTGGTGAACCTCGACGGGTTTTACTTGTCGTTCACCCGCGAGCCGGTGTCACTGCCGGCGGCGGCGGCGGTGCGGGAATTCTTGCCGGCCTATCAGCCCGTGCACGCCAAGTTGTCGGCGGGGCATGCGATGGCCCAGGGCGTGGCTGTGCTCGGGGGCAGCGCCTACGCCTTCTTCAAGTACCAGATGCAACGTGCGGCCGAGGCCGCCCTGGCGGTGCACGCCGGCATAGCCGCCGAGTTTGCCGATCGCTTCGGACGCAGTTACGGCGTGGTCGAGGGCTATCAGCTCGACGATGCCGAGTGGGTCATCGTCATGGCCAACTCCTTCAGCACGGTCGGGAAGGCGGAAGTCAGCCGGCTGCGTGCCGGCGGTGAGAAAGTGGGGCTGCTGCGGCTGCGGTTGGTGCGGCCATTCCCCGTCGCCACCATCGTCGCGGCGCTGAGCGGCCGGCGCGCGGTGGCAGTGATTGATCAAAACATCTCGATCGGCAAGGGCGGCATTCTCTTCGCCGAGGTGGCCAGCGTGCTGCGCGGCGGCAGCGCGCCGCCGTTGCGGTCGTTCATCGGCGGTCTCGGCGGCCGGCGGTTTCGCAGCGAGGAGTTCGACCTGATGTTGGCGGCCCTGCGTCAGGCGGAACACAGCGGCGGTTCATCCGAGCCGCACTTGCTCTTCAGCGAGACCGAGTACCTGCAGTTGCGCGAGATGCTACGCATCGCCCACGGGCAGAAATGACCCGCCATGCAAACCCGCCGTGAGATCTATAAGAGCATCAAGGAAATCCCCCGCGAGGAGTTCCTCGCCGGCGGCACCGGTTTGTGCGCCGGCTGCGGCGGCCTGCTCGCACTGCGGTTGTTTCACAAGGCGCTCGGGGCCAAGACCGTGGTGGTCAATGCCGCCGGCTGCATGACCCTGGTTGCGGTGTTTCCGTTCACGCCGTTCCACTCCTCTTGGCTGTACACCGCGATGGCATCGGCCCCGGCCGGGGCGCAAGGTATCCGCGACGCCCTCGATGTCTTGATTGCCAAGGGCAAGCTGCCCGCCGACGAGGATCTCAAGGTGGTGGTGGTAACGGGCGACGGTGCCGCGACCGGCATCGGCTTGCAGGCCACGCTCGCCGCCATCTACCGCGGGCTGGACTTCTACTACTTCTGTTACGACAACGAGGCGTTCGCCAACACCGGCTTTCAGATGTCACCGGCGTCACCGTTGGGCTCGCGGACCGCTACCACGCCGATAGGAACCACCACGCGTAAGGAGAACCTGTTCGAGCTGTGGCGGGCTCAGCGTCCGCCGTTCGTAGCCACCGTGTCCCCGGCTTATCCGCTCGACTTGATGGACAAGGTCGCCCGCGCCGGCCGCTGGCGCGGACCCAAGCTGTTCATCAGCCTGTCGTCATGCCCGCCCGGCTGGGGCATTGAACCGGCGGATTCCGTCGAGGTGGCCAAGCTGGCTGTTGATACCGGCGTCTGGCCGCTGAAGGAAGCACATGACGACGAGGTGGTTCACACCGTGATCCCGCACCGGCTGCACCCGGTCGAGGAGTATTTAAAGCGCCAAGCCCGTTACCGGCATCTCTTCGAGCCGGTGCGAAAGGCCGACATCTTGCGCCAACTACAGGCCGACGTTGACGGCTACTGGCAGCGGCTCGGCGCCGCCGCCCCGGTTGCGCGCGTTGCCCAGGATGATTGGTCGGTTTGAGGCGCGCTTGCGTTGGAGTGAGAAGAGGGATGACTCGTTACTTCAAGATCGCGGCACTGGCGCTGCTTGCCTTTCTCATTGGCGGGCGGGCGATTCGTATTGAGCGCACCAACCCGCCGGTGGAGGGCGAGATCGAGGCGCCGCCCGAGATCAAGGCCGCGCTGCGCCGCGCCTGCTACGATTGCCACTCCAACGAGACGGTGTGGCCTTGGTATAGCGACCTGGCGCCGATCTCGTGGCTGCTCGCCCACGACGTCAGCGAGGGGCGCGAGGAGCTGAACTTCTCCAGCTGGGGCAAGTACGCCGATAAGCGCAAAGCCAAGAAGCTCAAAGAAAGTGCCGAGGAGATCGCCGAAGGCGAGATGCCGCCGTGGTACTACGAAGTCATGCACCCGAGCGCCAGCCTGAGCACCACCGAGCGCAACGCCCTGATCGAGTGGGCGAAGCAGGGGACCAAGCCGTAAACCTCCGCCGCTCGTCTCAGCGCACGGTTACAATCACCCGCCGTTCGCGCGGGCCGTCGAGCTCGACCACCATGATGGCTTGCCACCGGCCCAGGAGCAGCTCGCCGTCGCGCACCGGGACGGTTTCTCCCGGGCCGAGGATCGCCGCCTTGATGTGAGCGGCGGCGTTGTTGTCAACCCGATCGTGGCGCCAAATGCCTTGCGGAACGAGTTTGGCAAGCGCATCGAGCAGGTCGACGCCGACGTTGGGATCGTCGTTTTCGTTGATCACCACCGCGGCAGTGGCGTGGGCGACATAGACCGAGCAGATGCCTTCGCTGAGCCCGGCGGCGCGCACCACCTCGGCCACCGACTGGGTGATGTCGAGCATCTCGAACTGGCGCTGCGAGCGCACTCGCAATTCGCGCTGCATTACCGCCGGCTCACGGCCGCCCGTGCCATCAAAGTGACATCCGCTCACATCCAGGCGCCGCCGTCGACGCGTAGGATCTTGCCGGTGACGAACTGGGCATCGTCGCTGGCAAGGTAGACGGCGGCCTTGCCGATGTCCTCGGGTTGTCCCGGGCGACCCAGAGGGATCGACGCCACCAAGGCGTCGCCGTAGAACTTGATCATGCGCTCGCCCATGTCGGTAACGATCACTCCCGGGGCGATACAGTTCACCCGCACTCCGGCGGGGGCGCACTCCTTGGCCAGTGACTTGGTGAGCGCGTTGACGCCGGCCTTGGCCACGTAGTACGGCGACCCCATCGGGCCGCAGAGATCGGCGCCCACGGACGAGATCAAGATGATCGCCCCCCGCCGGCGGTCGACCAAATGCTTGGCGGTTGCCTTACAGGTGTAAAACACCCCGTGCAGGTTGACGCCGATCACCCGGTGCCAGTGGTCGATGTCCATGTCCCACACCGACTGCACGCGCGAGGCGATGCCGGAGTTCGCCACCACGATATCGAGCTGGCCGAAATGCTGCAGGGCCTGGTCGGCCATCGCCTGCACCTGCGGCCACTCGGCCACGTCCGCCCGAATCGCAATCGCCTTGCGGCCCAGCGCCGTAATAGCGCCGGCGGTGTCGTGCGCCGCGGCCTCGTCGCGCCGGTAGTTGAGCGCGACATCCGCCCCCGCGCGCGCCAGCTCGATCGCGATGCCGCGGCCGATGCCGCGCGATCCACCGGTGACGAGGGCGATCTTACCGTCTAGTTTTCCCATGGCTCGTTCTCAATCGCTTTACGCCCGCGCCGGGGTGACTCACTTCTTGTACTCGATCAGCTGCAGCCGCACCCCGTGGGTGGCCTCGGGGCTGACGTAGGCCAGGCGCACGTCCGTGCCCAGCGCGGCCGGCGGGGTCACCGCGATACCCTTGGCCGCCAACAACTGTCGGGCCTGATCGAGATCCTCGACTTCGAGCGCGAGCACGTACAGCCCTTCGCCTTGATCGGCGATGAACTTGCCCGCCGGGCTATGTGCCGTTGCGGGCGAGAACAGCTCGAGCTGAGCGTCGCCGATTTGGAGCAGGGCGCAGTGCACTCCCAGCGCCGGCAGCTCCTGGCGCCGGGCGACGGGAAAGCCGAAGTTCGTGCTGTAGGTCTTCACCGCCGCCTCGAGGTCACTGACCGCGATGGCGAGGTGGTCTATCTTCTTGGCCAGCGCCATGATCACTGCTCCTCGGCAAACGGCTCGGCGTATTCGACCAGCACGCCGTGGCTAGCTTTGGGGTGCAGGAAGCAGATCATGCCGGCCAGTCCGCGGCGCGGGGCCTTGTCGATCACCGCGATACCCTGCGCCATTGTCGTAGCGAGCTCGCGGGTGACGTCGTCGGTCTCGAAGCAGACGTGGTGCATGCCCTCGCCGCGCCTTGCGAGAAACTTGGCCACGCCGCCGTCGGGGTTGATCGGTTCGAGCAGCTCGATCTCGCTGTTGCCGATGGTCAGCAGCGCGGCTTTCACGCCTTGGTCCTCGACCGTAGCGACCTTGTGCACCGGCAAGCCGAGCGTGTCGCGATAGAAGGCGTAGGCGGTCTCGAGATTGCGCACTACGATACCGACGTGATGGATTTTCTTGAGCATGATTCTTGGCGTCCTCGGGTTGGTGCGATGAAACTCGGGCAATCCTTAATCCAGGAGCCTAGCGCAAACAAGGCCGCGGAGGCCGAAGCTGCTGACGCCGTTTGCGGCTTCGCGCAACGAGGTGCTCTCGGGCTGCGCCAAGGGCACGGATGGCCGCGAAGGGCGGCAAGCTGGTGTTCTGAGAGCCGAGCCTGCTAAGGGGGGAGGCGTGATGACCGGCGCACGAGATGGAGAGCCGGTGCCATCCAGTGTAACCGCCGCACCGCAGGAGATGGGTGCCCCTGCTCGGCCGCTGGCCGGCGCCGGCACCTTGATCGCGCTCGGTGTCGGCTGGCTCGGCACGCAGGTGTTCTGGGCCTTCAACACCGGGACGATGCCGCTGTTTCTCAAGGGTTACACCGACTCGAAGTTCTCGATCTCGCTGGTGCTGAGTTTGGCGGGTGTCAGCGGCTGCGTGGTGGGCCCGGTGATCGGCTATCTCAGCGATCGCACCGTTTCGCGCTTCGGCCGGCGCCGGCCCTACATTGTCAGCGGCATGCTCGGCGCCGCCCTTCTTCTGCTCGCGCTGTCGCATGCGGAAACTTTCGCCGCGGTGGTGGCTCTGGCCGTGGTGATGTACGGGGCCATCAATATTGCCCAGGCGCCCTACTTGTCGCTGCTCCCGGATGTGACGCCGTCGCACCAGCGCAGCACAGCCAGCGGCGTGATGAACCTGGTGGGCAGCCTCGGGCTGATCGCCTACTTCGCCGGCAGCGCCGTGTTGTGGGAGCGCCACCCGTCGGTGGTGTTCGTGCTGGTCGCACTGGTGCTGGTCGGGGCGATGCTGGTGCCAGTCACGCTCGTGCGCGAGCCGGCGGCGGTGCCGTCACCATCCGGCAGCGGTTTTCGCGCTCATTTGCGCAGCCTGCGGCGTGAGCGGCCGCTGCTGACCTATTTCGCGGCCAGCTCGTGCTGCTGGCTCGGCCACTGGATTGCGGTGACCTTCTTCACACTGTTCGTGGTCGAAGAACTGGGCGTAGCGGAAGGCTCGTCACAATACGTTCCGTTGGTCTTCGGCTTGTCGGCCACCGTCGCCACGCTGCCGCTGGGGATGCTAGGCGACCGCGTCGGGCGCAAGCGGCTGCTGTGCTGGCTGGTCGCCGCTTGGCTGGTGGTGGCGATTGCAACGGCTTTCATACAGACCCTGCCGCAGGCATTGCTGGCGGCGGCACTGACGGCGATACCCTTTGCCGGCCTGATGGCAGTCGGCTACGCCTTGATGCTCGATCTGATACCGCCGCAGCGGACGGCCGAGTTCGTCGGGCTCAGCTTCATCCCCGGGGCGGTGCCGCAGATTATCGGGCCGCTGCTCGGCGGGCTGCTCATCGATACCCTCGGGTATCGAGCGATCTTTCCCGCCGCGGCCTGCGCTCAGCTGCTCGGGTTGATCATTCTGCGCTCGGTTTCGAGCCCGCCGCGCGAGCCGGCTGCGTGACCGCGGCGCTGCTGATATTCGGCGCCACCTATCTGGTGCTGGTCACCGGCGAGCTGCCGGGGTTTCGCGTCTATCGTCCCAGCGGCGCGCTGATCGGGGCCGTCTGCGTGGTGGTGTTCGGGGTGCTACCGCCCGATCGCCTGCTGGCGGTGATCGACTTTCCCACGTTGGTGCTGTTGTTCTCGATGATGATCGCGGCGCCCGCCGCCACGGCGTGAAGATCGGCGCGCTGGCGTATCTGCGCGTCGGCGTGCCGCTGACGGTGATCACGATCTCCCTGGGGATGCTGTTTCTGCTCGGCTGCTGAAGACTCGCATCCTCTCGCCAGCCGGCCGCGCGCAGCTGGATTGTGGCTCCAATTGCCGCTACAAGATCGGGCCACGAGTGACACGGGGCCATGGCTCACGATCAATCGCGGCGATCTTGGATTCTCTGCGTGCTCTTCGGAGCCGGCGTTGTCGGCTTCGTCATGTGGTTCGGCAGCGTGATTCCGAACCGGACGTGCACCGGCCCGCTGCCGCCAGGAGTGTCCGCGCTGCTCGCCTATCAGCTGTCGCGCACGCCGGCTGACATCGAGGCTGTGTTCGGTACGCCGGCCGACCCCTGCCGGGCAGGGATGATCGCGGCGATGGATCGCGCCAACACCGTGGACCTGGCCGGCTTCATCGCCACGTACAGCGTGTATCTCGCTTGCTTCTTCCTGGCGCTTCGGCGCGCCGGCACGGGAGCGGTCGCGGGCACCGGCCTCGCGGCGGTCCTCGTGGCAGCGGTATTCGACGTGCTCGAAACCTCGACCCAGCTCCGCATCACCGGCGAATTACCCGGCGGCAGCACCGCGCTGGCGCTCCTCGCCATCGGCAGCGCCGGAAAGTTCCTCGGCCTCGCCGTAGTTTGTCTGTGCGCCGGGGTGGCGATGTACGCCCGCGGGAAATCGGTCGGGCGAATCGCGGGCGCCGCATGCATCGCGGGCGCCGTGATGGTCGTCGCCGGCCTCGTGTCAGCGCCAGCGCGCGCGGCACTCTCGGCGGGGAATGCCATCGCCTGGGTCGTCATGTTGCTGTACGCCGCGCAGGCCGCCGTGCGGCCGGCGTAGACCAAACCGGCGTCGGTTAGTTAGTCAACGCGGCGCGAGCGACTCACGAGCCCTGCGGTGCGAGCGACTGAATTGTCCGGCGGATCGCTTCAGGGTCAAGCGCCAGCGGGCTGATGATGGTGGTGGTCACGCCGGCGGCGGCGTAGGCTGCTATGCGTTCGCGGCACTCAGCGAGCGACCCGAAGATCCCGAGACTGTCCACCAGCCGATCAGTCATGCCCTTGCGGGTCAGTTGGCGATCGCCGGTCTTGAAGCCCTTTTCGATGAGCGCTGCCTCCTCCTCGAAACCGTACCAGGCGGCGAACTTGTTGTAGACTGGGGTGGCGAAGTAGCCGGTAAGACCGGCGCGAAAGATCTCCCTGGCGCCGGCCTTGTCATCGGTGACCAACACTTGGTGGCGGCAGACGACCTCCATGGTCGCGGGGTCTTTGCCGGCCTTGCGTGCTCCGGCGGCTACGTGGGCGAGCATTTTCGGCAGGGCCTGGGCTGGGAACAAGTTGACGGCCACGCCGTCGCCAATCTCGCCCGCGAGCTCGAGCATGGGTGGCCGCAGTGCACCGACGTAGATCGGAACGTGGCCGGCCGGTGGCACCAGCAGCCGGAAACCTTGCGTGCGCAGTGTGACACCGTCGAACTTCAGCTTTTCGCCTGCCAGCATGGCACGCACGGCGGTGACGGTTTCTCGCACCCGGGTGACAGGCTTGCGGAACTTGGTGCCGTGCCAGTTTTCGACCATGGCGTGACTGGACGAGCCCAGACCGAGGACGAACCGCCCTGGGGCAAGCTGTGACACCGTACCACAGGCAGCTGCAATCGTGGCGGGTGTGCGGATGTATACCGGCGAGACCGCGATGCCGATGCGCGGTCTCGCCGCCACCTGCGCCACCGCCCCGGCCAGAACGAAGGGATCCGGGCCGCCGGTCTCGGCGATCCAGATACTCTCGTAGCCGAGAGCTTCAGCCCGCCGGGCCCAGTCGAGGCACGTGGCAACGTCCGGGGGTAGCGGGAGGCTTAGGGCCAACTTGCCAAGATGCATGCGTTCTCCTTGCTGCCTGACGGCACGCTCAATCGAAGCGCAGCGGGGGCGACAACGCAAGGGCACGAACGGTGCTGGCGGTGCTTACCGTCGGGCTGGTTGCGGCATGCCGGCGGGCGACCGGCATGCCACGGCGCGAATTCGCTGAAGTGCCCGTGGAGTCCGGGGCTGGGCGCGGCTTGCTATCCGTGATTCAGGCGGGGGGCGCATGAGGATCACGGAACGGCAACTAGATGAACCGTGACTCATAACTGAGCCGCGGTTCATTTATAGCAATCGACGCGCTGGTGCAAGCGGCGGCCCCGGCTTCGGTGTGGCCGCGAACCCGCTGGGGTGCGCGACAAATTTGTGGGTAACGTGGTTCGGTGTTATGGCCGTCATTCCCGCGAAAGCGGGAATCCAGTTTGGCGTTTGGCGCTATGGACAAGCAGTTCTGCGTTTACATCCTGGCCAGCAAACGGAACGGCACG
>JACQVA010000260.1 GCA_016210005.1 Deltaproteobacteria bacterium
CTTCGGGATCTAGCCTAGCGCGGGCTGAAGCCCGCAACCCAAAGCTCGACAGGGGTATTCCGTCATGCCCGCAATCTTTAGAGCCTGCCCCCGCGAAGGCGTGGGGCGGGCATCCAGGGGCGGTGGGGCTCCGGATGGCTTCCCGCCTTCGCGGGAATGACGGAGGGAAATCTGCGCGCGACGCCAAGACTTTCGGCCATAGTAGTTCAGATCGCACAGGTGGAGCGACCGGAGCCTCTTATGAGCTTGTCGAGGGGGCGCGCTTGCGACTGTCAACTGGAGTGGACACTCGCTCCACGTGAGTGTCCACTCCAGTTGACAGTGACGCCTTGCCCCGCGTCAGAAAGTGACGCGCTGCCGGCGTTGGCGATCTGGTCCGGCCATTGCTCTCTACGCCTGCACCATGAAGCACGCGCGCGCCGGCGGAGGAGCTCCGAGGAGCTTCAGGGTGGAGGACGGCGCTCGGGCGACGGCGCAGCGCACAGGAGCAATTACGAGTCACGGACCAAGACCACGAGCAGGACGGAACCTCACTCCACTGGGCAAAGTTTCGGGGCGAGTGTCCAGTCGATTGCACACTACAGAGGTGCAGCAACTGAAGTCGGCGCAGCAAGCGCGATGGAGCGCGCTTCGCCCATAGACGACGCAATCCTTGCGATCGCACGGAGGGACCAATGACGACGCGATGGCAGCAGATGATTCAGAACGCGGTGCAGCCAGCCGGCAGAGCGATGACCGCTTTCGCCCCGAGAGCCTGGTGGGGCCTTCTTGTGGGCACGGCGCTCGCGGTCGCGAGCCATCCGACAGCAGGATTGGCGCAGGAGATCCTCGTTGCTGATGGGCTGACCAACTCTGTGCAGCGCTACGACGCGACTGCCGGAACCTTCCTCGGAACGTTCGCGTCGGGCGGGGGCCTAAGTGGTCCCTACGGGCTGGCCTTTGGCCCGGATGGAAATCTCTACGTCAGCAGCTTCTCCAGCAACCAAGTCCTCAAGTACAGCCGCTCCACGGGCGCGTTTCTCGGCGAGTTTGCGGCTGCCAACCGGCCGTTCTCCATCGCCTTCGGCTCCGACGGCGATCTCTACGTCCAATCCGACACCGGCGGCATCAGCCGCTTCGATGGGTCGACCGGCGCGGCGCTCGGAATCGCGATTGCGTCGCCGGGCCCGGCCAACGAAACGTTCTTCTCGATGGCCATTGGTCCCGGCGATGTCATGTATGTAGGCGGTCCAGTTAGCGGCGGCGGATCAGGGAGCATCTCCCGCTACGACTACCACACTGGCACGTTCCTCGGTGAGTTTGCGACCGGATTCGACGACGGTCCCCGCATGCCGATCTGGGATGTTAGCGGCGATCTCCTGTCGGCGGACATGAACGATGGCGTCGTGCGCAAGTTCAACGGGACCACCGGCGCGAGCTTGGGCGTGTTCGCCGATCCACCGAGCAACGGCAACGTCGCGATCGTCGAGGCGGCTGGTTACCTCTTCGTCAGCGGTGTGTGGACCCAGGCGATCTACCGCCACAACGCCACGACCGGCGCCCTGATCGATACGCCGATCACTGGTGTCGTCTCGTCAGCGATGCTGGCTCGGCCCGCGGCGGTGTGCGCAGACGGATACCTAGACACCGGCGAGCAGTGCGACGATGGCAATGCGGTCAGCGGCGATGGTTGCGATGCGACTTGTCAGTGGGAGCCGGGCTGCGCCGGCGGGATGAGCGGCACCTACAGCGGCGTGATTTACAGCCTCACCTTCCAGTGGAACGTCATCGACGACGGCTCGAACACGTTGCGCATCGGCTCGTTCGCACCTGGGGTCCCGTACAACAGCCCAGCGGGCGCAACGAGCTTTACGCTGACTCGCAGCGGTAACGCACTCAGTGGCAGCGGCTTCACCGGCACGATCGACTCGTGCGGCCAAATGACCCTGACCGACGGCTTCTCACCGTTCACGATGACGCGCACGAGTACCAGCACGTGCGGCAACGGGACCCAGGAAGCCGGCGAGTACTGCGACGACGGCAACTTCGCGATCAACGATGCCTGCGACATTAGCTGCCTCGCGCCCTTCTGCGGCAACGCGTCGCAGGAACCGGGCGAGGAATGCGACGACGCCAACGCCTTCAACAACGATGCGTGCAAAACGAATTGTACGCTGAACATCTGCGGTGACGGCGTGCGTAATGAAGAACTCGCGCCGGGCTACGAGATCTGCGACGACGGCAATGTCGTCGACGGCGATAGCTGTGACTCGAACTGTTCACCGACCGGGTGCGGTAATGGGATCGTCACGGCAGGCGAGACCTGCGACGACGGCGATTGGGACTATCCGACCCTCCAAAACGGCGACGGCTGCTCGACGACCTGCACGGTCGAGCCGGGATGGAACTGCTCTGGCACTCCCTCGACGTGCACGCCGCCGCCGCATACCTGGACGGTCGATAGCACGACCGATGAGCCGGATGCCACGGCGGGCAACGGAATCTGCGCCAGCACGCCGAGCGGCAGCTGTACGCTGCGTGCAGCCATCGACGAGGCCGTCGCGCGTAATGCCGGGGACACCGTGTCGGTGCCGGGCGGCACGTACACCCTGACGCAAGGCGCGCTCTGGATCGATGGGGCAACGGCCGGCCTGACCATTGCCGGCGGCGGTTCCGATGTCACGGCCATCGAGGGCGATGTCTTCAACGAAGTCGTTCACATTGGGCACAACAGCGATGTCACGATTGAGGACGTTCTGGTCATCAACGGCGGTAGCAGCGGCATCGTGATCGAGTCGGATGCCGCGCTTCAGCTGCGGCGCAGTCGCGTCATCGGGAACCAGGGCGGTGGCATATTCAATGAAGGCGCCCTGCTGGTGGACGAGTGTGAGATCGCCGGCAACATCTCTCAACAAGATGGCGGCGGCATCAGCAACTATGACGCCGGCTACGCCGCGATTTCACGCAGCGAAATCCGCAACAACAGAGCTGCCAACGGCGGTGGCATCTACAATGGCCCTGGGCCTGCCGCCTCGATGGTGCTGCTCGATTCGATGCTGAGGCAAAACCAGGCCGAGAATGAAGGCGGCGGGCTGTACAGCGACGGGACCCTCACGGTCGCCGGCTGCGCCGTCGTCGAGAACTACACCGAGGGCTCGGGCGGCGGGCTGCGGCTGGTGGAAACGGCCGACATCACCAACACCACCATCCACGCCAACTGGGCCACGTTTGGCGGCGGCGTCAGTGCCGATTCCCCCGCGGCGCCGGGTTCACTGCTGCTCGCCAATGCGACCATCACCGACAACGCCGCAAACGACGGCGCGGGTATCGGCCTGGGGGGCGGCATTGAGGCCGCCTTTGCGGACGAGTTGGTTGTCCGCAACAGCATCATTGCCGGCAACTCGAGCGCTTCGGCCGGCCCCGATTGCTCCGGGCAACTCGTCTCCGAAGGCTACAACCTGATCGGCAATACGAGCGGCTGTACCTTCAGCGGCGACATCACGGGTCACCTCACCGGCGTGCCGGCTAATCTTGCCTCGGCCGGCAATCACGGCGGCCCGACCTGGACGCGCGCGCTGCTGCCCGGCAGCCCGGCAATCGACGCCGGCAACGACCTGACCTGCGAGGCCGTCGACCAGCGGGGCATCACGCGCCCCCAGGGCTCCCACTGCGACATCGGGGCCTTCGAATTCACCGGCTGCGGCGACGGCGTCATCGCCGGCGGCGAGGAATGCGACGACGGCGACCCGTGGAGCACCAACGGCTGCTCCGCCTTGTGTACCATCGAGCCCGGCTGGCAGTGCAGCGGCGAGCCGTCGAACTGCTCGCTCATCCCGGTCACATGGACGGTCGATAGCACGCTGGACGAAGACGGCGACCCGACCGGTACCTGCACCAGCGACACCAGCGGTGTCTGCACCCTGCGCGTGGCGATCAAAGAAGCCCAAATGCGCGACGCCGGCGACACGATCGCCGTGCCGGCGGGAACATATGCGCTGGCCAACGATCCGCTCTGGATCAGCAACTACAACGGCTTCACCATCGAGGGAGCCGACGCCAACACCACGATCATCGAGGGCGCTCCATTCGAAAGCGTGGTCATCGTCGATCTCGACAGCCACGTGACCATTCGCGGCGTGACCATCCGCAACGGCGCCAATTCCGGCGTCGACAACTGGGGCGGGTTCGTGACCTTGGAGGATTGTATCGTCACTGCCAACGCCGATGCCGGCATCCGCAACACCGGGACGACGTCGGTGACGAACTGTACGATCAGCGCCAACGGCGACGCCGGGATCTGGAACCGAGACAACGGCGACCTTTGGGTCGAGAACAGCACCGTCATCGGCAATACCGGCATCATGGACGGCGGCGGCATTCGGAACGAGGCCAGCGCTACTGTCCTCAACTCGGTCATCACCGGCAACCATGCCGACGGCGATGGCGGCGGCATCTTCAATGGGATGGGAAACAGTCCTGACTTCACGCTTGTCAACTCCACCGTCTCCGACAACGACGCCAGCGCCGGTGCCGGCATCCACAGCCGCTCCGGAACGCTCGAAGTGGAGAGCTGTACTGTCACCGGCAATCAGGCGTTGTCGGACGGCGGCGGCTTGTTCATCGAGGGGGCCGCCAGCGTCGTCAACAGCACGATCAGCGGCAATCAGGCGGCGTACGGCGGCGGCATCCTGTCAGGAATGGCAGATGCCCCCGGCTCGTTGTTACTCAACAACGTCACCATCGCCGACAACGTTGGCGACGATAACGGCTCAGGCGTGGGTGGCGGATTGAGTTCGGGGGCGGATCCCGATCAACTCACCATCCGCAACTCCATCATCGCCGGCAACTCGGCGGCGCAACTCGGTCCGGATTGCGAAGGCCAGTTCGTCTCCGAAGGCTACAACCTGATCGGCGATTCGGCCGATTGCACGTTCAGTGGCGATACGACCGGCCACATCACCGGCGTGTCGCCCAACCTCGGCCCGCTACAAGACAACGGTGGGCCGACGTTCACGCACGCGTTGCTCGCCGGCAGCCCGGCGCGCGACGCCGGCGACGATCTCTCCTGCGAGTTCACCGACCAACGCGGGATCAACCGCCCGCAAGGCGCGGCCTGCGACATCGGCGCCTTCGAGGCCGAGCAGGAATGCGGCAACACCAGCATCGAACCAGGCGAGGCCTGCGACGACGGCAATACCGTTGGCGGTGACGGCTGCTCGGCGGCCTGCCAGCTCGAAGCGACGCCCACGCCGACGCTAACTCCAACGGCAACTCCGACGCACACGCCGACGCCCACACCGACAGGCAGCTGCGCCGGATCGCTCACCGGCACGTGGAGCGCCGCGCCGGGTCCGCTCACTGTGATCGATCAGGGTACTACCGTGTACGTCGTAGTTGGTCCCGGCTACGCGATTCCACCGTCGCCGTTCGGCCACTATGCGATTGCCTACACTCGCAGTGGCGCCGCCCTCACTGCTCCCGGGCAACCGTCGGCCACCATCGACTCGTGCACTCAAATCACGCTCACATTGGCGCCGGGTCAGTTCCTCGTTTTCACGCGCACTTCGACGCAAGCGTGCGGCGACGGAACACCCGACGCCGGCGAACAGTGCGACGACGGCAACGTCGCCAACGGCGATGGCTGCTCGATCGTGTGCACCACGCCGGCCTGCGGTGACGGCTGGTCGGATCCCGGCGAGACCTGTGACGACGGCAACAGCAACCCCAACGACGCCTGCAAGAACGACTGCACCAACAACGTCTGCGGCGACGGCGTGCGGCGGACGGGCGTCGAACGCTGCGACTACGGCAATCCCGCCGAGGCGGCCGCCGGCTGCACGCCCAGTTGCCAATGGACGCCGAAGACGTTCACGGTCGACAGCACCGCCGATGAATTCGATGCCTCGATCGGCGACGGCATCTGCGCCGCGGCCGGAGGCGGGTGTACCCTGCGTGCGGCCATCGACGAAGCCAACACGCGCGGCGCCGGCGACACGATTGTGCTGCCCGCCGGCACCTTCGCGCTCAGCAACGGCCGATTAGCGATCTACACCGACCTGACGCTGGTTGGCGCGGCTCGCGACACCACGGTGATCGACGGCAACTTCCTCGATCGCGTGCTCGACGTCGGCAGCACCACCACCATCAGCGACCTCACCATTACCAACGGCCTAATGGGCGGTGACTGCGGCGGCGGCATCTGGAACGAGGCCGATCTCACGCTCAACAACGTGCGCGTCGCCGGCAACGCCGCCAACGACGGCGGCGGCATCTGCGGTCCCGGCGCGCTGACGCTGAGCGCATCGCTTGTCGAAACCAACCAGGCAGTGGCGAACGGGGGCGGGATTCACACCATCGGCGGCACGCTGATGCTCAGCGACAGCACCATTCGCAATAACCTCGCCGGGGAGGCCGGAGGCGGCGTGTACGCCGAAGCGGCCACGGTCACGATCTCCCAGTGCGAGGTCAGCGGTAACACCGCCGACACCGGCGGCGGCATCTTCAGTTCCGGCGATCTGCAGATCAGCGACACCGCCGTGCGTGCCAACCAGGCGACCACCTTTGGCGGCGGTGTGGGCAACGTCGGCGTCGCTACGATCGAGCGCGTCGAAGTCAGCAGCAACTCCGCCGGCGTGGCCTCGGGTGGCGTCGGCAACGCGAGTACCGACCAGCCGGCCACACTCACGATCATCAACAGCACGATCAGCGGCAACACCGCCGACGGCGCCGGCGGCGTCGGCAACTCTCGCATCCCAAGCAACGGTCCGTATGCGAATGACGTGATCCTGCACAACGTCACCATCACCAACAACTCCGCCGGGGCCGCCGGGGCCGGTGGACTCGGGACCCTGTACGGCACCGTCACGATCGGCAACAGCATCATTGCCGGCAACACCGTCAGCGGAACGATCGCACCCGACTGCGGTGGCGTGCTGACCTCGGAGGGCCACAACCTCATCCAGAACACGCTCTACTGCACCATTACCGGCAACACGACGGGCAACATCATTGGCGTCAATCCGCTCCTCGGCCCGTTGCAGGACAACGGCGGGCCGACCCAGACGCACGCGCTGCTCGCCGGCTGCCCGGCGTTCGATGCGGGAAGCTGCACCGAGGCAGTCGATCAACGCAGCATAGATCGGCCACAGGGCGCCGCGTGCGACATCGGCGCCTTCGAGGTCGACGCGGTCTGCGGCAACGGCAACCCCGAACCGGGCGAAGATTGCGACGACGGCAACAGCAACGAGTTCGACGGCTGCACTTCGCAGTGCGCCTTCGGCGGCACGACCTTCACGGTCGACACCACCGCCGACGGCGCGGACGTCGCGCCGGGCGACGGGTTGTGCGCGACCAGCGGCGGCGCCTGCACGTTGCGCGCGGCGATTCAGGAAGCGGAAGCGCGGGCCGTCGGCGACGCCATCAGTCTCCCTGCCGGCACCTACGTGCTTGTCCAGGGCTTCCTCGACCTAGGCGCCACTTCGACCAACCAGCCGCTCCTCATCATGGGAGCTGGCGCCGGCCTCACGATTCTCGACGGTGGCGGCCTCGACTCGGTTATCGTGGTGCGAGGTGCCACCACCGCTACCGTGCGTGGCATCACCGTTCAGAACGGCATGCCCGGCGGCATCGAAAACAGCGGAACACTAACGATCGAGGATTGCACCATCACCGGCAACCACGGCGCTGCGGGCGGCGGCATTCTAAACTGGGGTACGCTGACGGTGCGGCGGTGCGTCATCAGCGGCAACGCCTCGGAGGGTGACGGCGGGGGCATCGGAAACGATGGCGCCGCGGACATCGCGATCGAGGAATCGACCATCGCCGGCAACACAGCAATCGGCGGTGGGGGGGGCGGCCTCTCGCATATCGGCTACGGCACCCTAACCGTGCAGCACACCACCATCAGCGGAAACACCGCGAACAACGGCGGCGGAGTCTTCACGTACGCAGCCGCGACCTTCGGCAACGTGACCATCAGCGGGAATCAGGCGCAGGGTTTCGGTGGTGGCCTCTACGCCACCCCCGGGGTGTTCGCTGGCGTCACCCTCAACAACTGCACCGTCACCAACAATCGCGCCGACAGCGACAACAACGCTAACGGTGAAGGCGGCGGCTTGTTTACGATGGTGGCCAACGAGCTCGGCGTCAGCAATTCTATCGTTGCCGGCAACAACGGCCCGATCGGTCCTGATTGCTCCGTAGGCTTCCTCTCCGGCGGGCGCAACCTGATCGGCAACGCGAGCGACTGCGCGATCAGCGTCTACGGCGGCGGCCCCGACCTGCTGAACGTCGATCCCAAGCTGGGGTCGCTGCAAGACAACGGCGGACTCACCTTCACCCACGCCCTCCTGAGCGGCAGCCCGGCGATTCAGGGCGGGGCGCGCTTCACCGATCCCATCGTCAATCCCTGCGAGGCCACCGACCAGCGCGGCTTGAGCCGCCCGCAAGGCCCGTTCTGCGACATCGGCGCGTTCGAGGCCACACAGTATTGTGGCAACGGGGCGCTCGAATCCGGCGAGCAGTGCGATGACGGCGACCAGATCGCCGGCAATGGTTGCGAGACCGATTGCACGCGCACGCCGATCGAAAACGTGCCGGTGAGTGCGGGCGGCACGGTCACCAGCGACGTGGCCGGTACCGGCGCCACGCCGGAGTTCCCCGGCCAGCTCGCGATCACGTCGCCGGTGGCGGGTACGATCTCGATGAGCACGCCCGCGGCCGGCGATCCGAACACGTCGAGCTTCGCCGTGCTCGGCCAACCGCTCGATCTGACAGCACCAACCGCAAGCGCGGCGAACCCGCTGGTGCTCGTCTTTACTCTTGATGCGTCGGTGCTGCCGTCAGGGGTCGATCCGCTCACCATCGCGCTCTTCCGCAACGGCGCCATCGTGCCCGACTGCACCGGCGCGGCGGGCGAGGCCTCGCCTGATCCCTGCGTCGACGACCGCACGCTGCTCGGCAGCGGCGACCTGCAGATCACCGCGCTCAGCTCCGCCGCCAGCGAGTGGGACATGCGGGTCGTCGCGCGTGATTCGGTGACGCTGCCGTTGCGTCCGCTGAGCGTCACCTTCGGCGCATTGGCGAGCAGCCCGACGATGGTGACCAAGACGGTCCGCGTCACCGTGCGCAACGCCTCGGCGGCGTCGCAAGACGTCCGCCTCGTCGCCAATCGCGGCGACTGCCCGGCGGGCATCATCACCGGCTTGCCCAACTTCGCCGCCACCGGTGCCCCGGTACAAGACAACGTGCTGCTCGCCGGCGGGCGGAGCAAGGCCGCGGTTGTGAAGCTCTCGCTCAATCGGGACGCCTTCCTCGGCTTCAACAAGAAGACGCCGAAGCGCTGCACGATGACGTTCACCAGCCAGACACTCTTCCCCGGCGGCAGCGTCGATCCGACGCCGGGGAACAACGTGGCGATTCTGGAGCTCAACGTCATCGACGCCAGCGACACGCAACAGACCACCACGCACGAGAGCTACGTGACAAGTCTAGCACCCTTGTCGCTCATCATCGGCGACGGCAAGACCAGCACCAAGCGCAACGTGCGGGTGACCATCGGCAACGGCGATGTAGCTGAAACCAGCACCGACCTGCTCACCCTCAGCGCCAGCGACGGCGACTGTCCCGCCGGCTCGGTCGGTTTCAGCGACTTTGCCCTCGCACCCGGGCCGCAGACCGGCGCTCGGGTCAAGGGCGGCATGAGCAAAGGCGGTCCGCTTCCGATCACCGTCTACGCCGGCAGGTTCGCCACGCCTAACGGCAAATCGCCGGCCCGCTGCACCGCGTTGATCACCGTGACCGGCCCCGGCGGCAGCGGCGACCCAACCAACGACACCACCAGGCTGGTCATCGATGTCGTCGATTTCAACGACTACTGAGATCACAGCACCGACCGAGGAGGGAAGCACCATGGTCAGGCACGGAATTCAGCGAACGATTACCGTCGCGGGCGGATTGCTGCTCTTGCTATTCGCCAGCCGACCAGCGGCTGGACTGGTGGTGTACTCGAACGACTTCGAGGGCACGGTCGGCCCGGAGTGGTCGAATACCACCACGGAAGCCACGCCGATCGGCGCCCGGCGTTTCCTGGGGCAGTTCGCCAACGAAACCGAGACGCTGACGCTCACGGGTCTCGCGGCGCATTCCGCCGCCACCGTGTCCTTCGACCTCTTCGTGATCGGCTCGTGGGATGGAAATGGGACCGTGTGCTGCGGCCCCGACCTCTTCGATCTGGATGTGGCGGGCGGCTCGTCGCTCATTCACACCACCTTCAGCAACGGCCCCAGCAACCCGAACTCGATCCAGGCGTACCCCGAATCGTATCCGAACGGGGCGTTTCCTAGCGAAACGGCAGCCGCCGAGATCGACACCTTGGGTTTTACCGGGATCGGCTTCGGCGAAGCCGTCTACCGCATCACCGCATCCTTTTCCCATTCCGGCTCGACGTTGGCCCTCAACTTCTCGGGTAACACGCAAGAGACCTTCGATGAAGCCTGGGGCATCGACAATATCTCGGTCGAGATCAGTGTCTGTGGCAACGGCAGCGTCGAGCTGGGTGAACAGTGTGACGACAACAACCAAGCCGGCAGTGACGGCTGCAGCGCCGGCTGCCGCGTCGAGGCCTGTTACACGTGCGGCGGCCAACCTTCGACCTGCACCCCGCAACCAGCCACGAGCGCGTGCGATGACGGCAACGTCTGCACCAGCGACCAGTGCGACGGTGCAGGCCGCTGCCTGAGCACCAACAACGCCGCCGCTTGTGACGACGAGGTCTTCTGCAACGGGGCCGACACCTGCGGTGGCGGCGCTTGCAGCGTGCACGCCGGCGATCCCTGCCTCGGCGGCGCGGTCTGCAACGACACTTGCAACGAGACCACCGACAATTGCTTCTTGCCGTTCGGCACCAGTTGCACCGGCGATTCCGACCCGCGCACGCGCGATCAGTGCGATGGCCGCGGCGCGTGCACGCATACCACTACCGGCGAAGTGATCGGCATGGTGGTGCACGAAGTGCGCGGCGCGATCACCGTGTTCAACGCCGATACCAACTCCGCGCGGGGCACGGCGGCGCCGCCCAATATCTCCGAGGGCGACGTGCTGGACTGTGCAGTGAGCAACGACGGTTCGCGCGGCTACGTCAGCGATTTCAGCGGCAGGATTTGGATCGTCGATACCGCCACTGCCTCGGTGCAGCCGAGTCCGATTACGGTCTCGACCGCCCCCGAGGACCTCGCGCTGACCCCAGACGGGCGCTTCTTGCTGGCCTGCGATGGCAGCGGCTTGTCCACGAATCCGCTCTCGGTAGTCGATCTGACAACCGGCACCGAGATCGGCACCTTTGCGCTCGGCGCCAGCTGTACCGCTGTGGATGTCTGCAGCGACGGCTCGGTATTGGTCGCGGAGTTCGACACTGGGCGGGTTCGCCGTCTCCGCATCAACGGCGGCGGGGTGATTACCGACACCCACGACGTGCTCACGATCACTGCGCCGTTTAACGTTGCGTGCGCTCCCGACGCCAAGTCGGGGGTGGTCATGGGCGTCAACGAGCTGCGGTCATTCCGGCTACCCGGCCTCGCCGCCGTCGACCAGCGGGTCCTAGGCGCCAACGAAGGCGTCACCGCGCTGATCGACGACGCCGGCAGCTCGGTGTTCGCGCGCAGCAACAATGCCGGCATCATTCAGAAGTTCGGGTACACCTCGGCCAGCGGCGCCCTGAGTGCGGCGGCTCTGCGCGCGGATAGCGCCGCCAACGCGTTGCTTTACTTCGGCGTCGATCAGATGGCGCTGCATCCGTTCGCGCCGCAACTGTACGTGTCCGACAAAGACGCCGATGTGGTCCGCGTTTTGGACACCAATGGCGGGCAGCTCGCCGTGATCGATGATCCGGCTGCTGTCACCACCGATCCGGTCGGCGTCTGTCTCGCCTCGCTCGCCACCTGCGGTGACGGGGTGATCGGCCGCGGCGAGCAATGCGACGACGGCAATGCCGCCGGCAACGACGGCTGCACTGCCTGCCGCATCGACCAATGCCACACCTGCAGCGGCGTTCCCTCCGTGTGCAGCGTGGCGGCCGCCGGAACTCAGTGTGATGACGGCAATCGTTGCACTGACGACCAGTGCAATGCCACCGGCCAGTGCCTGAGCAGCAACAACGCCGCCACTTGCGACGACGGCCTGTTCTGCAACGGCGCCGATGTCTGCAGCGGCGGCCAGTGTACCCACCTGGGCGACCCGTGCAGCGGGGGCGCCGAGTGCAACAATGTCTGCGACGAAACCTACGACAACTGCGTGACAAACTACGGCGCACCCTGTGGCAGTGACGGCAATCTATGTACCGACGACGTCTGCGACGGGTTGGGTAGCTGCATAGCGGTGAACAACACCGCGCCATGCTCCGACGGGCTCTTCTGCAACGGTACGGACACCTGCCGCAACGGCACGTGCGCCCAGCACGCCGGCAATCCCTGCCGCAACGGTCCGGCCTGCAACGACACCTGCAACGAATCCTCGGACAACTGCCTCAACCCGGTGGGCGCGCTATGCCCGGACGACGCCAACCCGTGCACGGCCGACCGCTGTGACGGTGCCGGCGCTTGTGTTCACCCGGCGGGTAACCTCGGAACAACCTGCCGTTCGGCCGCGAGTCCCTGCGATGTGGCCGAGACCTGCGACGGTCTCAGCGCCGCCTGCCCGGTAGACCGTCTCCAGCTCGCCGGTGTTTCATGCCCGAGCGACGGCAATGCCTGCACCACCAACGACAGCTGCGACGGCAACGGCGCCTGCACCGGCGGCCCGCCGTTGGTGTGCGACGACACCAACCTCTGCACCACCGACACCTGCGCGCCCGCCAGCGGCTGCGTCTTCACCCCGGTGAATTGCGCCGACAACGACGCCTGCACCGACGACAGCTGTGCGCCGAGTACGGGCAGCTGCTTGCACGCGCCGGTGCCCGACGGCAACCCGTGTGTCGGGAGCAACAACAACACCTGCCTCAACAGCTGCCAGGCCGGCACCTGCACGTCCGACCTGAGACCGAACTGTTGTGGCAACGGCCTGCTCGAAGCCGGCGAGCAGTGCGAGGACACCAACCAAGCCTCGGCCGACGGCTGCCGCAGCAACTGCACCTACGAACTGATTCCCGGCGACGGGGTCGGGTCGCCTGGCCGCGACCGGCGCGCGTGCTTGGTCGAGTGGGCAGTCATCAACCCGCACAACACCCCGGCTACCGATCGGCGCGGCCGCCCGAACTCTACCCACACCTGCCGCAACAACGACCCGAGTTGCGATTTCGACCTCAGCCCGGTCGGCACTGCCGCGGCCGACGTCTGCGAGTTTCACGTGATCGCCTGCTTCAACAACGTCGATCCGAATCTCGCCAACTGTGCGCCGCTCGGTGTGGGCGACCCGATCCGGCTGCTGGGTGCGAACATCACCGGCGCCAACCGCGCGAGCTTCCTGACTGCGCTGCAAGACCTGCGCGATCCGCAAAGCGGGGACACGGGCCTAACGCTGCCGGTGACCGAGACGCAGCACAATCTGTGTACCGCCCCGTTCCCGATCCGCCTCCAACTGCGGCGTTCGAGCGTGTCACTGTCCGTCTCCCGCGCGCGCCTGGTGACGTTGAGCCGTGCCGAACGAACGCGCGGCGTAATCGACGTGGACAGCGTGACGTTGGTTTGTACGCCGTGAGCGAGGACTCGAGCATTTGCGATCGGCGATTGCGCCGCCATCGAGCCCAGACCGGTCACCGCCGCACACCTCGGTGCCGCTGGCAAAGGGGGCGGGGTAGCGCCGTCGGAAAGGGGCACGACAGAGCCCTTCTACGCTGCTTAGCCACACGGCACGAAAGCCCAGGCGTTGACCTACTCCACGTGCTCGCGCTACGTGGTCGGTTATGCGGCGTGAGCGGGCTCTCGCAAAATCGGCACCTGCCACGGACCGGACCGAAGAGAAGCCGCGCGCGCTGACGGTCCTGTTTTGCGACTTGGTGGGCTCAACCCAGCTGTCGTCGCAGCTCGATCCCGAGGATTGGCGCGAGATCGTTCAGCGCTACCACGACTGTGCAGCGGCCGTTGTGCAGCAGTTCAGCGGCCATGTGGCGCAGTACGCCGGTGATGGGCTGCTCGCGTGCTTCGGGTGGCCGCACGCACAGGATGACGATCCGGAACGCGCCGTGCGCGCGGGGTTGTCACTGGTGGCGGCCGTGCGAGCTCTGGATGTTAGTGATCCAAGCCCAGGGGTAACCACGAAGCCCGCAGCCGGTACGTCTCCTTCCGTGCGCGTCGCCGTACATACCGGCGGCGTCGTGGTCGCGCGGCGCACGGGGGACGAGCGCTCGTTGAAAGAGTGGGACGGCCTTCGAGACGGCGCTTCGCGCCGCCTCAGGGCGGACGGAGAGGTCTTGCGGCAGGCGGAAGAAACCGCTCACGCTGAGAATCGCCGGCAGGCGCCTCTCGAAGCATGTCCTGAGCCCCGTCCAAGGGCAGCGGCGGTCCTTCAACGGGGAGCCGATATCGAGTTGCTGGGCGACGGGCCCAACGTTGCGATGCGGCTGCAGGCGGTGGCCGCGCCCGATACGGTGGTGATCAGCCGCGCCACGCTGTTGCTGCTCCCAGAAGACTTCGTCGGCGAAGACCTTGGGCCGCAACCGCTCGCAGGCATCGCCGCGCCGGTGCTCGCGTATCGCGTGACGGCTCCCGCTGGCACCGCGCTCGCGGCTGATACGTCGCCGCGCGCACCCTCCGGCATCGCGGCGAGCGTAGCCGTGCCCGCCGGCGAGCGCCGGCTGCTCACCATCATGTTTTGCGAGATCGCCGCTACGAGCGGGACCTCAGCCGGCACCGCCCCGGAACGCTGGCATGAGATGGTGCGCGCCTACCGCGAGCGCGCTACGCAGGTGGTCGCTCGCTTTGGCGGCTATGTAGCGCGCTATCACGGTGAGGAGCTGCTCGTGTACTTCGGCTATCCCTCGGCTCACGACGACGATGCCGAGCGTGCCGTGCGCGCGGCCCTCGCCCTCATCGACACGGTGCGCGAGCTGCCCATCAACTCGGCGACGGCAGACCGCCTCGACGTACGCATCGGCGTGCACAGCGGCCCGGTCGTCGTTGGCGAAGGCGCCGAGTCGGCCAGCGAGGTTTTCGGCGAGACCCCGAACATCGCCGCGCACGTGCGGCGCCTTGCTTCTCCCGGTACCGTCCTGATGACCGCGGCAACGCACCGGCTGACGCCGGGACGCTTCGTGGTCGAGGATCACGGGCCGCAACCCATCAAGGGAGTGGCGGAGCCGCTGCGGCTCTTCCACGTTGTGCGGCCGAGCCCGGAGCGCAGGAGGCTGGCGGCGGTGACACGGGGCCACACGCCGTTTGTCGGCCGCGAGCAGGAGCGGCTCTTGCTGCATGAGCGCTTCGGGCAAGCGCAGGCGGGTCAAGGCCAAGTCGTCCTCCTCACCGGCGAGCCGGGAATCGGCAAGTCGCGCTTGGCGCAGATGCTGCGCGAGGAACTAGCCGCGACCCCGCATACCTGGCTGGAGGCGGGCGGCCTGCCGTACTTTGCAAGCACGCCTTTCTATGCCTTGACCGAGCTGCTCAAGCCGTTGCTGGCGGGCGCCGGCGCCGATGACGCCGCGGCGCAGCTCGATGCACTCGAGCGCGCGATCACGCCGGCCGGATTGACTCCGGCGGACGCCGTTCCCCTCGTGGCTCCGTTGCTCGACCTCCCGGTGCCGAAATCGTACCCGCCCGTGCTGCTCTCCCCGGAGGGTTTGCGACGCCGGCGTCTGGAAGCGCTGGCGGCGTGGTTCCTGGGCGAGGCGCGGCGCCAGCCGCTCGTCGTGCTGCTCGAGGACCTTCAGTGGGTCGATCCTTCCACCCTTGATCTCCTGCAGCTGCTGGTGCAGCACGTAGCGAGTGCGCCGATGCTGCTGCTCCTCACCGCGCGTCCCGAGTTTGACGTCCCGTGGCTGTCGCAGCCTGATTGCTCAGTGCGGCTGGGCACGGGAACTCGTTTGGGTGGGTCCGTCATAGCGGCGAAAGAGGCTATCGGTAAATCCGGACGCGCGCTTCGAGACGGCCCCAGAAACGGGGGCCTCCTCAGCGCGAACGGAGAAGAACTCTGTCAAATCAAACCCGCCACCGTTCGCCCTGAGGAGCCGCCTTCCTTTGGCGGCGTCTCGAAGGGCGTGCTCGCGAGAAAGTCGACAGTCTCGAAAGCCGGTATCGAGGTGGGGCGGCGGGGATCAAACCTGGATTCCGGCTTCCGCCGGAATGACGAACGGGAAGATCCCGAGGTTCCTGTGCAAAGCTGCACCGTGGTGAGGCTGGGCCGCCTCTCGTCGTCGGAGACCCGTGAGATGATCACCAGACTGACTCCCGCCGTGGCGGCGACTACTGCGCCGTCCACCCTTTCCGAACACCTCGTCGACGCGGTGGTGGCGCGCACCGATGGGGTACCGTTCTTCATCGAAGAGCTGACGAAGGCGGCGATCGAAGCGGATACTAGTGGGGCGGGGGAGATTCCGGCGACGCTACAGGGTTCGCTGATGGCACGCCTCGATCGTCTCGGCGGCGCGAAGACGGTGGCGCAAGTCGGCGCGGTCTGCGGGCGCGAGTTCACGCAGGAGCTGCTCGCTAGCGTACATGCGGCGCCGCCGGACGAACTCCAGGCGGCATTGGCCGCGCTCGCCGGCGCCGACCTGGTCTCCGCGCGAGCGGCCGAGGGGACGTACGCGTTCAAACACGCGCTGGTGCAAGAGGCGGCGTATCACTCGCTGCTGAAGAGCCACCGCCGCGTGATCCACGGCCGTGTGGCCAAGGCCCTCAGCGAGAACTTCCCTGCCATCGCGGAGGCGCAGCCCGAGCTGTTGGCTCACCACTACACCGAGGCCCACGAGGCCGAGCCGGCCGCGGCGGCGTGGCAGCGCGCGGGGGATCGGGCGCTCGCGCGTAGCGCCGCTAGCGAAGCTACCAGCCATCTGCGCCGCGGCTTGGCGGTTTTGGCAACGCTGCCCGAGAACCCCGCGCGGCACCAGCGGGAGATGCGGCTCCAGCTCGCACTCGGGCAGGCCCTCCTGGTGACGAAAGGCTACGCTGCACCGGAGACAGCCGCCGCCTTCGCACGCGCCAAAGCTGTCGGCGAGAGCCTCGGCGATCCCGTGCAGACCTTCGTGTTCCTGATGGGTCTGTTCGCGACGACCAACACGCGCGATGGCCCGGCGATCTCGCGCGAACTCGCCGATCAGGCAATGGCGGCGGCCGAGCATTCCGGGCTCGTGGCCCTGCGGGTGTGGGCACATTTCGCCCAGGGCCTGAACCGGTGCCACAGCGGGGAGCTCGCCGGTGCCCGCGAACACCTCACGCAGGCGCTGGCGCTGTACGACGAAGCCGTCATGCCGCACATGCCCGTTGATGTGCGGGTCACGACGAGCGCGTATTTGGCCATCGCCGAATGGAACCTCGGCTTGGCTGATCAGGCGCGGGCGCAGATGCAGGCCTCCGTCGAGCTGGCGGAGCGCACAAAGCGCCCGACCGATCGGCAGTGGGCCGAGCAGTACGCCACCGCCTTATTCGCCCGCATGCGCGACCCGGAAGCAGTCCTGTGGCACGCCCAGCGGGCGCTGGCGGCGTGTGCCGAGGAGACCAATCCGGTGCACGAAGCCGGCGCCCAGATGGCGCGCGGCTGGGCGCTGGCCGAGCAGGGGCGCGCCGGCGAAGGCATCGCCGTGCTGCGCGCCGGCCTTGATGCGTACTGGGCCAGTGGAACACACCTGGCCGCGGAACTGTTCACCGGCCTGCTCGCCGACGCGCTCGCGCGGGCCGGCAACGTTGCCGAGGCATACCGGCTGCTCACCGAGGCCGAGGGCGCCGTGCTCGGCGAGGAACTCGATCGTGCCGACACGCTCAGACGTAGGGCCGAGCTGCTGGCGCGACTGATCGACACCGGTTCCGCGCCCCGCGTCGCTGCACCGGGAGCAAGTCAGGGAGACGGCGCCCTGCTGACTCCCGATGACGTCGAAAGGTTGTACCGCGACGCCATCGCCGTCGCCCGCCGCCTCGGCGCCAAAGCGTACGAATTGCGCGCCGCCTCCAGCTACGCGCGCTGGCTACGCGAGCGCGGTCGCGGCGGCGAGGGCCGCGCGCTCCTTGCACCGCTCTATGCGGCCTTCACCGAGGGGTTCGATACGCCCGACCTGCAAGATGCCCGCGCCCTGCTGGCCCTAATCCGGCGCTAAGTACTCCAAGAATTGTGCAAGCCCTTGTGGCCAGCTGCCGAAAGCGCTGCATCCACGCGACCCTGCGGGTTCTCCGGCGGCCGTGCCTGGCATGGCCCGGCGATGCTTAGCGCCGGATTAGGGTGCTGGCCACCCAGCTTGAGGGTGCCGGCGAATTCTTCTAGAGTGCCGCCGTCGGTTCACCTCACCCGCTGGTTGCCCCCCGGAATTCGTTCGAGCCCTCCCATCGCCCATGACCCAGTCGGCCACCACCCGCAGCCAACAGAGCGCCGTCCGCGACCTGACGCGCCGCGGTGGCAGCGAGCGCCTCGCGCTGCTCTATGAAGTCACCGCGGCCTTCAACGAGCGCATCGATCTGGACGAGCTGCTGCCGCTCATCATCACCAAGAGCCGCGAGCTGCTTGACGCCGAGAGCAGCGCGCTCTTGCTGCTCGATGCCGAGCGGCACGAGCTGTATTTCCCATACATCGCCGACGTCGCCCCCGACGTGGAACAGCGCATGGCGCAGATTCGCTTCCCGGCGGACCGCGGCATCGCCGGCTGGGTGCTCCAGCACGGCACGCCGCAGCTCGTTCCCGACGTGGCGCGTGATCCGCGCTGGTACGGCGGTGTCGATCAGCAATCGGGCATGTCGACCCAATCGCTGCTGTGCGCCCCGTTGCGCACGGCCCACGGCGTCGTCGGCGTCATCGAGTTGCGCAATAAGCTCCATGCCGCGTTCAGCGAGCTGGATCTGGCCTTTCTGACCGCGCTCGCCGGCGGCATCGCCATCGCCATCGACAATGCCCGTCTGTACCGGAAGCTGAAGGAGTCGGAAGCCAAGCTGCGCCAGCAGGTGGTGGTCCTGCAGCGCGAAGTCGCCGGCCACAGCCGCTTCACCGACCTCGTTGGGAGTGGCGAGGCGATGGCGCGGGTGTTCGAACTGATGGAGCACGCCGTTACCGCGCCGGTGTCGGTGCTGATTGAGGGCGAGACCGGCACGGGCAAGGAGCTGATCGCTCGCGCGATCCACTTCAACGGCCCGCGCCGAGACGGTCCATTCGTTCCCGTCAATTGCGGCGCGATCAGCGAAACCCTGCTTGAAAGCGAATTGTTCGGCCACAAACGCGGCGCCTTCACGGGCGCGTCGTCGGATCGCAAAGGGGTCTTCGAGGTGGCGAACGGCGGCACGATCCTCCTCGACGAGGTCGGCGAAACGACACCCGCGATGCAGATCAAGCTGCTCCGCGTCTTGCAGAACGGCGAAGTCGTGCCCGTTGGCGACACCCAAGCGCGTTTCGTTGACGTGCGCGTTATCTCGGCGACCAATTGCAGACTCGAAGTCGCGGTCGAGCAAGGCCGCTTTCGCGAAGACCTGTACTATCGCCTCAACGCCTTTCCCATCGCCGTGCCGCCGCTGCGCGCGCGCAAGGAGGACATCCCGTTGCTCGCCGCCCACCTACTGGAGCGCACGACGGAGAAGTTCGGCCGGCGCGCGCTAGGGTGGAGCCCCACCGCTTTGGCGCAGCTGAGCAGCTACGATTGGCCCGGCAACGTGCGGGAGTTGGCGAACGAGATCGAGCGGGCCGTGGCGGTGGCTGGCAGCGGCGAAACCATCGAGCCACGGCATCTCTCCGACAAGCTCAACGTCGGGGAGATTGTGCTCAGCTCGGTGGGCACGGGCACCCTCACCTTGCAGCGGGCCCGCGAGGGGTTCGAGGCCCGCTACATCGCCGAGGCTCTGCAGCAGCATCACGGCAACGTGTCCCACACCGCACGCGCATTGGGCCTCAGCCGCTCGACGCTCCACAAGCTGCTGAAGCGCTATCGGCTGCAAGAAGCATAACGGCTTGGCCGTCTGGGCAAGCCGGCATCGGTACGCCGCTTGGCACCCCCGCGAACGCGCTCGGAGAGCACGTTCCACCTGGCGGAGCGCCGGTTGGCGCTGGCGCCGGGCAGCAGAAGCGGGGTGAAGTCGGCAAGCTGATAGGGGTGCGCGACAAATTCGTGGGTAACGTGGTTCGGTGTTATGGCCGTCATTCCCGCGAAAGCGGGAATCCAGTTTGGCGTTTGGCGGGTCGTAGCGAGCCGGCGCCGTGGATTCCCGCTTTCGCGGGAATGACAAATTGCGTCCCTTTCGGCCATGACAAATTGCGTCCCTTTTGGCCATGGGCCTCGGC
>JACQVA010000261.1 GCA_016210005.1 Deltaproteobacteria bacterium
CTGTTCGGCCACGTCAAGGGCGCGTTCACCGGCGCCATCCGCGATCGCCTCGGGCGCTTCGAGCTGGCCGACGGCGGCACGGCATTCTTGGATGAGGTCGGCGAGCTGTCCCCGGCCACTCAGGTCAAGCTGCTGCGCTTCCTGCAAGAGCAGGAGTTCGAGCGTGTCGGCAGCACCAAGACCATCCGGGTGGACGTGCGGGTGATCGCCGCCACCAACCAGGACTTGCGCCAGCTGATGGCTCAGGGGCGCTTTCGGCCCGACTTGTTTTACCGCCTCAACGTCATCCCGATCGAGTTGCCGCCGCTGCGCGAGCGCCCTGAGGATATCCCAGCGTTGGTAGAGCACGTCCTTGCCCGCCTGGCCAGCAAGGGACGCAAAGTCAAAGCCGTTGCCCCGGCAGTGATGGAGGTGTTTGTGCAGTACGCCTGGCCGGGCAATATCCGCGAATTGGAGAACACCCTGGAGCACGCGCTGGTGTGCTCGAAAGGGAGCGTGATCGAACGCGAGGCCTTGCCGCGCAGCGTGCTGCGTCCGGCGCCGGCGGTGACGCGCCGCACCCGTGGCGACGACGGTGAACGCACGCTGGAGACGCTGACGCAGCACCGCGGTAACCAGTCCGCCGCCGCCCGCGCGCTCGGTATCAGCCGCACCACCCTGTGGCGGCGCCTGAAGAAACTCAGCCCCGCCCCCGATCGCTTACCCCAATAGCTCGCCGCTGGCGCCACCGCCGCCACTTCTCGAAACCCGAAAGGCGGGCGCCAGCAGGTGGCCCTGCAGCCGAGCAGCCCCCGTTCGGCTCCGCTCCATGTTGCGCGCAACAGGCTGTTGCGCAACATGTGGAACAATTGTAACACCAATGCAGCAGGCCGAACGACCCGATAATTTGCCCGCTGGCGGTAATGGCCGGCGCTGATGGCGTGGCACGGATCATGGGTTACGAGCGTGGGTAAGGCTGACTATGCGAGCCACGAACTTGAATGACGGCCGCGCTGGCGACTCGCTCGCCGCGCGCCAGATAGACGGCATCGGCGCTGGGTACGCCGACTTGCGCCGCGGGGCTCTAAGTCCCGGCCCCCGCTTCGCCGACCATTGTCAGGGCAACGCTGCGGCGTTGTCCCCGAGCCTCGTGTTGGGGTTCGGTGGCGAGGAACGGGGGATGCCGGCGACTGCCGGGCCCCGCGGCGCATGCTTCCGCATCGGCGGCAGCACGGCGGGCTCGAGCTCGGGCGCAATCGAAACCACGGACGAGGACGAACCCGGTAGGGAGTCGAGGAGTCGCTGATGCTGCGTTGGTTTCCGGAAAACATCTCCACCTACGGCGGAGACATCGATGCGGTCTTTTCGTTGATCTACTACATCGTCGGCGTTTGGTTTCTGCTGGCCGAGGGGGCGTTGTTCTTCTTTGTGTTTCGCTACCGCCGCCGGGCCGGTCGAGCCGCGGCCTACGTGCGCGGTGAGCGCTTCAGCGAGCTGGCCTGGGTGTTGGTGCCGGCGGTGATCGTGCTGGCGCTCGATTTCGGCATCGAAGCCGCCGGCGGGCCGGTGTGGGCGCGGGTGAAGGAGGACGTGCCGGAGCACGCGCTCCGGGTGAACGTGCGCGCCCAGCAGTTCAATTGGAATTTCATATATCCCGGACCCGACGGGCAGTTTGACAGCGCTGACGACGTCACGCTGGAAAATGAGTTGCACGTTCCCGCTGGCCGCGATGTCGAGGTCAGGCTGGAATCCAAAGATGTGATTCACAGTTTCTTCATCCCCAACGTTCGCCTCAAGCAAGACATACTGCCCGGCCGGACGATCCGCGCCTGGTTCAATGCCACCAAGCCCGGTCGCTACGAGCTGCCCTGCGCCGAGCTGTGCGGCTTCGGGCACTACAACATGCGCGGCTTTCTGACCGTGCACAGCGCAGACGAATACGAGCGCTGGCTGCAGGAGCAATGGCCCGCAGCGGCAGCCACCGCCGCGCTGCCTGCTAGTTAGCCGGTGAAGGAAACGAGAATGACCGCCCGAGCAGTCGCCAAGGCCACGCCCGAGCCGCACCATAACAGACACAGTGCGCCGCAGAGCTTCTGGCGCAAGTATGTCTTCTCCGTCGATCACAAGGTGATCGGCAAGCAGTACCTCGCGCTCGGGCTGTTCATGGCGCTGGTCGGGGGCTTCACTGCCTACCTGATCCGCTGGCAGCTGGCGTGGCCGGAAACCGAGGTGCCGGGCTGGTCGTACGTCGAGCCTGACTTCTACAACACCATGGTCACGATGCACGGCACGATCATGGTGTTCTTTGTCGCCATGCCGATCCTGCTCGGCGCCTTCGGCAATTTCCTCATCCCGCTGATGGTCGGCGCCCCGGACATGGCGTTTCCGCGCCTCAACATGATGTCGTTCTGGACCATCTTCACCGCCTCGTGCGTGCTGATGGCCTCGTTCTTTGTTCCGGGCGGGGCCGCGGCGGCCGGGTGGACAGGCTACGCCCCGCTGTCGGCGGACCCCGTCTACACCGGCGTGGACTGGGGACAGAACTTGTGGATCTTGGCCTTGGCGCTGGAGTTCTCCTCCTTCCTGATGGGCGGGGTGAACTTCATGACCACGGCGATCAATATGCGGGCGCCGGGTCTGTCGCTGTTTCGCTTGCCGCTGTTCGTCTGGATGCAGATGACGGCGGCGGTGTTGTTCATGCTCTCGGTCGGGCCGCTGATTGCCGGCGCGGTCATGTTGCTGCTCGACCGCACTGCCGGCACCGGCTTCTTTCTGCCGGCACGCGGCGGCGACCCGCTGCTGTGGCAGCACCTGTTCTGGTTCTTCGGCCATCCCGAAGTCTACGTGGTGTTGCTGCCCGGCTTCGGCGCGATCCTGGAGATTCTTCCGGTGTTCGCCCGCAAGCCGATCTTCGGCTACCGCGCGATCGTGTACTCGACGATTGCCGCGGGCGCGCTCAGTTTCATCGTCTGGGCGCACCACATGTTCATCAGCGGCATCGACGCGCGTCTGGCCATCCCGTTCAGCGTCACCACCATCCTGATCTCGGTGCCGTTCGCGATCATGATCTTTTCGATGATCGCCACTCTCTGGGGCGGCTCGTTGCGATTTCCGACCCCGATGCTGTTTGCCTTGGGGGCGCTGGCCACGTTCCTGATCGGCGGCGTCACCGGCATCTTCCTCGGCTCGGCGGCGGTCGATATTTTCATGCACGACACCTACTTCGTGGTCGCCCACTTCCACTTCACCCTGTTTCCGTCGGCACTGCTCGGCGGTTTCGCCGCGATTTACTACTGGTATCCGAAAATGTTCGGCCGCATGCTCGACGAGACTCTGGGAAAGCTCCACTTCTGGATCACGATCGTGGCCTTCAACTGCGTGTTCATTCCGCTGTTCCTGGTCGGCATGGGCGGCCACATGCGCCGCATCTACAACCCGTTGCAGTACGACTTCCTCAAACCGATGCAGCCGATCCATGAGTTCGCGACGATCGCGGCGATCGTGCTGCTGCTCGGGCAGATCCCACTGATCGTGAACTTCTTCTGGAGCCTGGCCTTCGGCCGCCGCGCCGCCGACAATCCGTGGCAGGCGAACACCTTGGAGTGGGCGACCACCTCGCCGCCGCCGCACGAGAACTTCGCGGCCGTGCCGACGGTCTACCGCGACGCCTATGAGTACAGCCTGCCCGGCAATGCCACGGACTGGCTGCCGCAGCACGTGCCCGGGCCCGCGCTCAAAGCGCAGGAGCAAGCCGCGTGAATCAGCGCGAGATATCGAGGTGAGCGATGGCGGTGATGTCGATGGCCCATTCAGAGCATGAGACGCGGGTGTTCACCGAGCAGCCCATCGGGCGGGTGGGGATGTGGTGGTTTCTGGCCTCGGAGGTGATGGTCTTCGGCGGTCTGCTGGGCTCGTATATTCTCTCCCGCATCGCCGCCGGCGGCTGGGCCGCCGAGACCGCGCACGTGAACACGCGCATCGCCGCGATCAACACCTTGATCCTGGTCACCAGCAGCCTCACCATTGTGCAGGCGCATGCCGCGGTCGAGGCGGAGGAGCATACCCGCGCCCGCAAGTATCTCCTGATCACCGTGCTGCTGGGGCTGGGCTTCCTCTGCATCAAGGGTTTTGAATACTCGATCGAGCTGGGCCACGGCTTCACGCCTGCCAGCGGGTTGTTCTGGTCCTATTACTACACCATGACCGGCCTGCACGGCTTGCACGTGTTCGCCGGCGTGGTGGTGAATTTTGTCCTGTTCCTGTTGGCCGGCGGCCGGCGCTGGGCGGCGGTGAAGCAGCGCGTCGAGTACGCCGGGTTGTATTGGCACTTCGTCGATGTGGTGTGGATCTTCCTGTTCCCGTTGCTCTACCTGGCGTGATGGAGTTTCGGAGGTGAATCATGAGAGCGGCCGAGAAACACCATGTGAGTTACGTCGCTATCTGGGTCTGGCTGGTGGTGTTACTGGCGGTGGGCCTGACTTTCGTCGCCTTACCGGTGACCAAAGTGACCGCCATCGCGCTGATCTTCTCGGCTGCGGTGGTAAAAGCTGCGCTGGTGGTGCGGCACTACATGCACCTGCGGGCGCAACCGGTGATGGTGTACGTGATCATGAGCGTCCCGGTGGTGCTGGCGATCGCGATGGTGTTGGCGTTGATTCCGGACATCGCCATGCGTCCCTGAGCCGGCGCGAGTACGCAGGATGACCAGCCAAGCGGTGACCACGTTACCCGGCAGCATCGGCGCTGCCCGCGGCGAATCCGGTGCCTGGCCGCAGGTAAGTGCGCTGGGCGCTGCTTCAGACCGACGACCTCGGATTGCCAACGCGGTGCTGGGCATGCTGATCTTCCTCGGGGCCGAGGCGATGTTTTTTGCCGGCTTGATCAGCGCGTTTCTGGTCTTGCGCGCCGGCAGCCTCGCCTGGCCGCCGCCGGATCAGCCGCGGCTGCCGGTCGGAATTACATTCGCCAACACCCTCGTCCTCTTGCTGAGCGCTGACACCATGCGCCGGGCGCTGGCGGCCATTCGCGCGGGCCACTTGCAAGCGCTGCCGCGCTGGCTGGGCGCGACGGCGATGCTGGGGACTGCTTTCCTGCTCGTGCAAGGCAGCGAATGGCTGCGGCTGTTGGGTTACGGCTTGCGTGCTAGTTCCGGCCCGTACGGCGCCACCTTCTACACCCTGATCGGCTGCCACGGCCTACACCTGCTGGGCGGGCTGATCGTGCTGCTGGCCGTTCTGCGCTCGGCGCGCCGGCAGCGCTACACGGCGCACGCCCACGGAGCAGTCGAGGCGGCTCGGCTGTACTGGTACTTCGTGGTCGGCATCTGGCCGATCCTATATGGGCTGGTATACCTCTCCTAGCCGTGCGGCACGGCGGGGCGTTGTGCAACTGCTCGCCGCCGGCGTCCTCTGGTTGATCGCAGCTGCTCCCGCTCTGGCTTGCCCGAACTGCTACGGCTCCTCCGACAGCCGCGTGCTCGACACCTACTACTTCAGCACCGTGATGCTGTCGCTGCTGCCGTTCGCCATCATGGCGGCGATTGCGGCGCTGGGGTGGTGCTTGACCCGGCCGCCGCGCGGAGTGCTCGCCGCTCCAACTCACGGCGCCGGCACATAGCACCGGCCACCCGGAAGGGTTCGTGGCGCTGCGTTGGACTTACTCGGAGAAGGCGGCGCGACGGCCGTCGGTGAAGGTGACAAAGGTGGCGTTCGACGAGGTCCGCCGCCACCTGCCGCCGGGCACGCCAGGTTCTCGCCAGCGGAGCGCGGCGAACAGATTCGGATGCGCCAGGCGCAGGTACAGCGGCGGTTTCGGCAGTATTGCGACGCGCAAGCAGAGATGTAGTCGTGCCCAGGCTGTTCCACGCCAAGCTCGAACGTCATCTCTACTCGGCCGTCGCCTCACGCTAAGCACGTCCTGCTCGCGGACGGTTGCGCCGCGTCTTGGCCTGTGGCAAGAGCTGCGTAGTGCTGGTCGTCTTGTGCAGGGAGCCGGTGGCACAATGCGATAGGTGGCGTCAGCGCGATTGCTAGTTCTTGGGGGGGCGGGCGTTGGAATCGCGCCGGGGCTTCTTTCAGCGAGGAGGCGGGTGTGGCGTATCGACTGAGCGGAAAGGTGCTGGCGTTCGTGCGCACGCAGCGCGTCGCCCGGTTGGCTACGGTCGGACCTAACCACCGGCCGCACAACGTTCCCGTGTGCACCGTCAACGTCGGCGGGCACATCTACTTCGCCAGCGAGGCCAAGGCCCGCAAGGTGCGCAATCTGCGCCGCCGGCCGGTCGTGACTTTGACTTTCGACCGCTATGGCGAGCGCTGGTCGCAGCTGGCCGGCGCCATGATCACGGGCACAGCGGCGGCGATCGAACAAGGTCCGGTGTTTCGGCGCGCCCGCCTGGCGCTGTATCGCAAGTATCGCCAGTACGCCCGGGTCGCACCGATCACCGCGCCGGCGACCGTGATCGTGCGAGTTACGCCGACAGAGTGTTTTTCGTGGGGGCTGTGAGCCGGGAGCACGCGCCGGTGCGGGCAAGGGCTCGGGCGCTGGTGCTGCTGGCGTGCTGGTGGCCCTTGGCGGCGGGGGCGGGCGAGCCGGGCCGCAAGGCGCCACCGCCACCGCGGGCGATGCTGCTGGCGGACGCTACCAGCGGACGGGCGCTGCGGGAACATAATGCGGATGAGCCGTTGCCGGTCGGCGCGCTCGGACAGCTGATGCTGGCGCTGTTGGTGCTGGAACGGGTCGACAGCGGCCAGTTGGGCTGGGAGCAGCCGCTGCCGGTCAGTGCCGCCGCCGCGGCACAGGCGGGGGCGCGCCTAGCGCTGCGGGAAGCCGAGGTGCTGACGCTCGAAGAGGCGTTACGCGCAATGGTGATCGCGGGCGCCACCGATGCCGCGGCGGTGTTGAGCGAGGCGTTGGCGGATTCCCCCGCCCCGCTGGTGGCGCTGATGAACGAGCGCGCCCGCGTGCTGGGGATGATCGGCACCGAGTACGGCTCGCTGGCAGGCAGCGCCAGGGCGCGGTCGCAACCGGTTGATGTCACCACCGCGCGTGATACCAGTCGGCTGGTTGCCGAGCTGCTGCGCCGACGGCGCATCGTGGAATGGGGCGCGCTCAGCGGCATCCCTTTTCGTGGCGGCAGCGTGCTGCTGCGCAACCGCAATCAACTACTGGAAAGCTTGCCGGGTACCAACGGGTTGCTGGTCGCCGACCTGCCGCGCGGCGGCGGGTTTCATCTGGTGGCGACGGCGCGCCGGGGCGTCTTCCAGTTGCTCGCGGTGGTGCTGGGCGCAGCCGATAACGGCAGCCGCTACGCCGCCACGGCCGAGTTGCTGGAGTGGGGCTTCGCTACCTTCGAGCGCATCGACATCGTGCGTGCGGCTGAGCCACTGCCGGTGCCGGTGCGGATTTGGGGCGGCGCCGAGGAGCAGCTCGTGCCGGTGGCAGCCGGGGGCTATTCGCTGTTGCGGCGGCGCGACGAGGAACGGCGCTTCGAGCTGGGATTTCAGTTGCCCGACGGCCTGACGGCACCGATCGCCCGCGATCAACGCATCGGTGAGGTGGTCGTGCGCGAAAACGATCAGGTAGTCGCGGTTATTCCAGCCGTGAGTCCGGTTGAGGTTTCGGCTGACGACGGCGCCGCCTTCAAGCCCCTGACCCAGTAGCTTCAGCCTTCCCCGCTCCGGCAAGCGGAGCGGGGAAACGCCGACAAAGAGCGCCCGCTGCGCCGGTGGTCGCGCCGCAGGGCGGCTAACTCAGATGAACAACGGCGCCATCACCAGCGTGATCGTGCTGAGCAGCTTGATCAGCACGTGCAAGCTCGGGCCGGCGGTGTCTTTGAACGGATCACCTACGGTGTCGCCGACCACGGCCGCTTTGTGGGTCTCGGAGCGCTTGCCGCCGTAGTGGCCGGTCTCGATATATTTCTTGGCGTTGTCCCAGGCACCGCCCGAGTTGTTGAGAAAAGTGGCCATCAGAATGCCAGCGATGGTGCCGACCATCAGGAACGCCGCAACCGTCTCGGCCCCGAGACCGAGCGGACGAAACAGCACGCCGACAGCGATCGGCATCCCGACGGCGAGCACCCCGGGCATCACCATTTCCTTGAGCGCACCGACGGTGACGATGTCAACGCAGCGGCCATAATCGGGCTTCGAGGTGCCCTTGAGAATGCCGGGGTCCTCTTTGAACTGGCGGCGCACTTCGTTGATGACGTAGTAGGCGGCTTTGCCGACAGCGCGGATCGCCAGCGCCGAGAACAAGAACACCAGCATCGCACCGAGCAGGCCACCGACGAATACTTCGGGCTTTGAGATGTCGACGGCAGCCAGCTTGTGACCGTAGTGGCCGACCTCGTCGAGGTAAGCCGAAAAGAGCAGGAAGGCGGCCAGGGCGGCGGAGCCGATGGCGTACCCTTTCGTCAGTGCCTTGGTGGTGTTGCCGACGGCGTCGAGCCGATCGGTCTTCTTGCGGATCTCTTCGGGCTGCTGGCTCATCTCGACGATACCGCCGGCGTTGTCGGTGATCGGACCGAAGGTGTCCATGGCCAAGATGTACGCCGCGGTGCCGAGCATGCCCATGGTGGCTACCGCCGTCCCGAATAGGCCGGCGTGCTCCACCCCCGAGGCCTTGCCGAGATAGAAGGATGCGACCACCGCGATCGAGATGACCACGGTTGGAATCGCCGTACATTCGAGGCCGACAGCTATACCGGTGATGATGTTGGTTGCCGGCCCGGTCTGCGACGCCTCCGCGATCGACTTCACCGGCCGATACTTGTACTCGGTGTAGTACTGCGTGATGTAGACGAAGGCTTGCGCCATCGCGATTCCGACCACCCCGCACAGGAAGAAGTACATCCAGGCACCGGGGGCCTTATCGGATGACAGCATGGTGTAGGAGGCGACCAAGAAGCCGACCGCGGCCAGCGCCGAGGCGACGTAGTAGCCGCGATTGAGCGCGTCCATCGGATCGGCGTCCTCACGGGTTTTGACCACCATGATGCCGACGATAGAGGCGAGTAAGCCGAAAGCGCGCGCCACCAGCGGAAACAGGATGCCCTTGAGGCCGAAGTAGGGAAACAGACTGACGCCGAGGATCATGGCGCCGATGTTCTCGGCGGCGGTGGACTCGAACAGGTCGGCGCCGCGGCCGGCACAGTCGCCGACATTGTCACCCACCAGGTCGGCGATTACCGCGGGGTTACGCGGGTCGTCTTCGGGAATGCCGGCCTCGACCTTGCCGACCAGGTCGGCGCCGACATCGGCGGCTTTGGTGTAAATGCCCCCGCCGAGTTGAGCGAACAGGGCGACGAAGGAGGCGCCGAAGCCGTAGCCGACGATGATGAAGGGAATCTTTTGCGCATCGTAACCGAGTTGGTTGAGCACGGCATACAGCCCGCCGACCCCCAAGAGACTCATTGCCACCACGAACAGGCCCGACACCGCGCCGCCGCGCAAAGCGATCTGCAGCGCGTCGTTGAGGCTGGTGCGCGCCGCCGAGGCGGTGCGGATGTTGGTGCGGATCGACACCCACATGCCGACGTAGCCGGCGATGACCGAGCACGCCGCGCCGAACACGAACGACAGCGTGGTCCACATCGCCATCGTCACCGGGCCGACCGGATCGGCAGGGTTCGGCGTGCGCACGAAGGCGTACAGGAGGAAGATCGCCGCCGCCACCACCACCGACAGCAGGCCGATGGTGCGATTTTGTCGCGACAAGAACGCCTCGGCCCCCTCTCGGATCGCGTTGGAGATCTCCTGCATCGCTGCCGTGCCGGTGTCTTTGGCGAGTACCTGTCGAGCCAGGTAACCCGCGAACAGCAGGGATAAGATGCTAATAACCAGTACCAGCGTAACCATTGTTCGAGTTGCCTCCCTTAGAGTTGTCCCGGCGCCCCCGGCGGCGCGCCTTCTCCCCCGCGCGCTCGGCGGCGAGCACGCTCAAAATCAATCGCCCCCAACCAGCGGCGTGCAGCAGCCAAACCCGGGTCGGCCTTGACGCGGTGAACTGATTCCGCGCTATGGCTGTCCGCTCACGCGGCTCGCCCAAGGCCGGAGGGGTGCATGGCCGGTGAGAGCTGCCACCCCGACCAACCGTGCCACCTCGCCCATCCACGGTCAGGGCCGCCAAACTCAGCGGCCCCCTATGCCAAAAAGGCTAGAGAAACACAATCCGCCCTGGCCCGCCCAAGCCAAATCGGGTGTGCGACAAATCCGTGGGTAACGTGCAGCCGACCGGGCAAGTCCTCACCGGTCTGACAGTACTGTGTACTGTCAGACCGGGCCCATGGCCGAAGGGGGGACGCAATTTGTCATTCCCGCGAAAGCGGGAACCCACGGCACCGGCTCGCTACGACCCGCCAGCGCTACACGATCTCGTCATAGAGGTCTC
>JACQVA010000262.1 GCA_016210005.1 Deltaproteobacteria bacterium
CCCCAAGGTACAGCGTGCCGTTCCGTTTGCTGGCTAGGATGTAAACGCAGAACTGCTTGTCCACAGCGCCAAACGCCAAACTGGATTCCCGCTTTCGCGGGAATGACGGCCATAACACCGAACCACGTTACCCACAAATTTGTCGCGCACCCGTGTCTTCCCTTTCTGCCGGAGCGACTCAAAGTGCGGACAGCGCCGGCGCCGGCAATAGCTCTGGCGCACTTGCCGGCAGAGGTTATCGTTTCTGACTCAGGTGGCCGGCCGCCAGCGCCGCAGCAGCCACAGACTCCCGGCCACCCCGCCGAGCGTAAGCGCGGCGATGGCGAAGGTGAGCGCGTAGCTCAGCAGGGCGAGGACTGTCAGCACCACCGCGACCAAGGTAAAGGGCTCGCGCCCGCACACCAGCGCCAAGGTGATCACCGGCAGCAGGTGCCAAGGCCACAGTTGCGTCACCATCAGTGAGCAGAAGACCAAGCCGATCAGACAGCAGCTTTCCGCCAGCGCCGCCAGCGACGGCGCGGCCCGCCACTGGCGGGCGCCGATGGCTAGCAGTAGCGCCGCGCTGAGCCCGAAGCGGCCGACATCGAACAGGCGAAACCCCCAATCGCTGTCGAAGCCGCCGGCCGCACGCATCGCCCAGAACAGCAACGCTAGCGGTGGTGACAGCTCGGCCGGGAAGATGCCGCTGAGCTTTTCCGGATGGAGTAGTTGGCGGGCGATCATTGGCAACGCGCCCGCCAGCGGCTTGAGCAGTAGCCATCCGAGGGCGGCCGTCACCAGCGCGCCAAACGCCGCCTGGCGCGCCGCCGCGCGCACCCCCGCTGCCCTAGTAGTTGCGAGCAAGAACGCCGGAACGAAGAGCACGCTGTACCACTTGTACCAGAACGACAGCGCCAAACAGGCCAGCGCCGCAGAGCCACGCTCGCGCTGCCAACACCACAGGGCGGCAAGCAACAGCAACACCATGCCGATGTCGTTGTGCGCCGCGCCGGCCGCCTCGAACAGCAGCGCGGGGTTCCAGGCCAGCAACAGCCACGCGCCGCCGGCAGGCGCGGCGGGCTGACTCCGCCGCAGCAACGCCGCGGCAATGCCGAGGCTGCCAAGCAGCGCTAGGCCGGCCCAGGCCTTATGTAGCCACACTGCAACCCACAGCCGCTCGCCGGCGATGATCCCCACCGGCCAGCTCTGCCACATGAACAACGGCCCGTAAGCCGCCACCGGCCGCGCTAGGGCTCGCCCCAGGTAGGGCTGCCACGAGTCGGCCGGGAACTGCGTGCCCGCCACAATGAACGGGTTGGCGTGATAGTAGGCCCAGATTTTCGAGAAGAACGCGTACGCGAAGACGTCGCGCGAACCGACCGGAAAGCTGGCGAACAGCATGCCCGCGCCCAGCAGCACGACCGTGAAGGCGCAGCCGCGCGACAGCGCCACCGGGCCGATGTAGAGCGCCAAGTGCGCGGCACTCAATCCCAGGAACAGAACCAGGAACAGAACCGTTAGCCTGAGATCATCGAAGCGCTCGAAATCGTTGCTCGTCCAATCGGCGTGCAGATATGAGGCGATCAGCACGGCACCGAACAGGGCCACATGAAGAACGGGCAACACTCGCTGCCGCTGCCACCATGTGCCCGCTTGACCCGCACCGCCGCTCATAGTGGCAGCGAAGTGTAGCCGATCTATAACCGGTCTGGAACCGTTACCCGCCGGCAACGGGATGATGGTCGGGATCCGGGCATGAAACCGCGGCCCCCGAACCGTCGCGAATATACTCGTACGGCTTCCCGGATAGCGGATCTACCGGCGGTACTGCCAGATAGCCTGGGCGCATCTGCCACAGCGATAGCGGTGCCTCGCCGGTCTTCTCAATGTACGCAGCCAGCGCCGCCGTGACCAGCGCCATCCGCTGCGCACACGGGTCGGCATCGTAAACCGCCTTCACCGCGGCGCTGGGTTCCGCCGCAACTGTATCCTCACCTAGGTAATAGATGATGCCGACCTCCAGACCCGCGACGACCAGCGCCACCAGGCCGGCCAGCGCCCAATGCAAGCCGCGGTGACTGCCCGTAGCCGCAACGACATCGACGGGAACGCCCGGATCTTCCTTAATCGCCCCGGCGAACTCGAGGGCCATGCGCTGCAACTCTTGGCGTGAAGGAGTGGAGGCCACGAGTACATCCTTCGATTTCAGAGTTTGCCCTTGCTCGCGGTCAGTGCGCCATTCTGGAAGTAGTACGTGATGGTGCCTTTGCCGTGCTTACCGCGCACGTACCAATTGTACTTAGCCCCAACCTTGGTGCGCTGGACCAGCAGCGTGGCGCCTTTGGACACTCGTGGCCCCGGCAGGTTTGGAATTGCCGCCGGGCCGACCACGGTGCGGGAAAACGTCAACGTGCCGTCCACCGCTTCGAGAGCTTTGCCGGCATTGACCACGTCACTGAGGGCCGCGCGGTCAAACCCGCGTTGGCGAATCAACGTCCAGACTGGTACCGCCAAGCGCGCCAAGATCATCACGATGGCGGTGGCAACCAATAACTCGATCAGCGAGTAGCCGCGCGCGGACCCACGAAGCTGCGCCCGCAGCCGGATCGGGAAGACAGAGGCAATTCGCCGCATATAGTTGCTCATGCGACCTCCCAGCCGGAGCACGCGCAATGCCACGATCGGCGCGGGCCGGCGGCTGCAACCACCGCTAAGCGCATTATCACCGGTAGGATTCGTCGCCGGCTAGCCAGTGACGCTCTCTGCGAAAACGCCAACGCGGTGACGCCGGTGAGCTGGCCGAACGGCTTCGGGCTGCACTCTCTTGGTGCTGGCTCGGCAGCCGGGTGTACGGGATCGGGCTTGGGAACGCGGCTGGACCAAGTCGCAGGCGATCCGGGCGGCGATCCGCGCCCTAACGCGTGCACCGAAGGAAGCCGACCCGGTGCTTGAGTTGAGCGGCATAGTGCACGACGACCTACCGCCGGATTGAAGCGAACAATTCGACCGCTATCTGCAGGAGACGTTCGTTGCCGAGCCGATTGCTCACTACGGACGGCGGGGACGCCCCCGTTCGGGCGCTCGTCGATAGCGGGGCCTGGATTGCCCTGGTGCGAGCCAAGGACCAGCACCACGAGGCAGCCGATCGGCTGTTTCGGCTGGCGATCCGGCAGCACACGCGCCTATTCACCACCAACCTGATAGTGGCCGAGGTGCACCGCTTCATCCTTTTTCACATGGGCAGCCAGCCCGCGTCCCTGGTACTCGATCGCATCAACGCCAGCCCCCTGCTGTCGGTCGAATTCACCACGGCTGCTCACCATCGTAAGGCGCGGCAGTGGCTGGCCAGGTTTCCGGACCAACGCCTGACCTACACCGATGCAATGAGCTTCGCCGTGATGGAGGCCAACCGCTGCACCACCGCCATGGGGTTTGATCACGACTTCGAGGCGGCCGGGTTCTCGCTCTGGCGCCCGTAGGGTCGAGCAGCCGGTTCTTGACTAACGGGCGTTGGTTTCCTAGCTAACACGGCTGTGGCCGCCCACACCGCCAAGGTCCGTCCGAAACGTGCGCGGGCACGTGAGCCGATCTCGCCGACCCGTGAGGTGATCCTAGACACCGCCGAACGGTTGTTTGCCCAGCGTGGCGTCGACGGCGTGGCGTTGCGTGATCTGGCCCGTGAGATGAACCTGACGGCGCCCAGCCTATACAATCATTTCGCCAGCAAGCAGGCGCTCTACGAGGCGGTGATCGAACGCGGCCTGCGGCCGGTCATGGAGGGGGTGGTCGAGGCCTGGCACCCGGGCACGCTGCGAATCGAGCAGATGCGCAGCAACGTCGACCGGCTGGTAACCCATCTGGCCGCGCACCCGCACCTCGCCCGCCTGCTCCAGCGCGCCTTGCTCGAGGAAGCTGGCACCGTCAAGAAGCTCATCCTGCGCTGGATGACGCCGATCTACCGCGAGGGCATGGCGGTGATGCGCGAGACTGCCGGTGCCGCCGGCTGGGAGCCCGAGGAGGTGCCCTATCTCGGCGTCGGCCTATTCGGCATGATCTTCGGGTATTTTACCAACGCCGCCCTGTGGCAGACCGTGGCCGGGCGCTCAGGTGATGTGACCGCACCTCGTGTGATTGCGACGCAGCGCCGCTTTCTCGAAAAAGCCCTCTATCGGCTGATGGGGCCGCAGACCAAGAACGGCAACGACGCGCGTAATCGGCGCGCCGTTAGATCTACCGGCGCGCCGCTCTGAGTCGCAACCGCCCTCAGCAGGGCGCCAGCCCGGGACGCATGAAACCCGGCGGGCAGCAGCGACACGGTGTTTGCTCTGGAATGCAGAACACCATGTTGGTCGACGCCCCCGTAACCTCCGGATTCGCGCAGCCGCGCGACGGTCGCCAGCTCCTGCCCGGCTGTATAGTAGGCGCGCCACGAATACTGCAGTTGCTCGCGAACCGCCGCGGCAACGCTGGCGGCTATTTCAGCAACCCTCTCGGGCTGAGTGCCGTCTTGCACCGACACGATCACTTCGCCGGCGAGGAAACCCTCGGCGCAACACTTGAACTCGACATACGGCCCCGGTCCTTGCAGCACCGCCCCTGCCCGCTCTGGCGGGAATAGTGGACGAGCGCTACAACAGCCCGGTGATCTTGGTAACTGGAGCTACGGGGTTTCTTGGCAGTCACGTAGCGGAGGCTTTGCTCGCCCGTGGCGAGGCGGTGCGCCTGCTGGCGCGACGTCCCGAAGCGGCAGCCTGGCTGGTGGGGCGCGGTGCCCAATGCGTCGCCGGCGATCTCAGCTCGGCAGCGGCGCTGGCGGCGGCGGTGCGCGGCTGCCGCGCCGTGGTCCATTGTGCCGCCTTGGCTGCCGACTGGGGACCCTGGCAGGCCTTTCGTGAGGCCAACGACCACGGCGTGGCGCGACTGCTCGAAGCGTGCCGGGACCAAGCGCTCGCTCGCTTCGTCCACATCAGCACCGCCGACGTCTACGGTTATCCCGATTGCGACGGCCTCGATGAAGCAACGCCGTGGCGCGACCGCGGTTTTCCCTACAACTCGACCAAGATCGCCGGCGAACGGCACGCACAAGCGGCGCAGCGCGCCGGGCTGCCGGTCACCGTCATTCGTCCGGGAAACATTTACGGCCCGCGCTCGATCAGCTTCGGCAGCGAGCTGGTGGCGGCGATCAAGAGTGGCGCGCCGCTGATCCGCGGCGGCCGCGTCAATGCCGGTTTGGTGTACGTCGACAACGTCGTCGCCCTCATTCTGATGGCGCTGGATCAGCCGGCGGCTGTGGGCGCAACGTTTCATAGCGTCGACGATGACGGGCACACTTGGCGTGAGTACTTCACGGCGCTGTGCCGCGGCCTCGACCTGCCGCTTCCGCAGCGCTCGTTGCCGCGCTCGCTGGCGTACGCGCTGGCAACGCTGATGGAATGGGGCGCGCGCGCCCGGCGCCAGCAACGGCGCCCGCTGCTCACGCGCACCGCCGTCGAGTTGCTCGGCACCCGCCAGGGCTTCTCGATGGCGCGTGCCCGCCGGCAGCTCGGTTTTGTTCCCGCCGTCGGCTTCGAGGAGGGTTTGGCCCGCACCGTCGCCTGGCTACGAACACAATCCGCGCCCGGCAGCTCCACCGTAACCCCAGTGCCGCCGACCGCATGAACCCAGCGCTTCCGCTTGCCTGCTCGGCCAGCTGGTATTTGCCGCCGCGGGCCACGTCCGGCTTCGGCACCCATCTGGGGCAGGGATGAACGCCGCGGCCGGCGAGCATTGGCAGGCCGTGCTCAAGCACGCGCTGGCCGGGCATGACGCCCGCATACTCGCCCGGGTGCCGAAAACCGACCTGCACTGTCACGGCCTGCTGTCGGCGCCGCTGTCGGTTTACGAGCGCCTGTTGGGGCATCCGCTACCACCGCCACCGGCTGCGTTCGCTGATTTCAGCGCCTTCATCAGCTACATCACCGCCAATCTCCTACCGGCGCTCACCGGCCGTGGTGCGGTGCAAGCGGTGATGCGTGCCGCCTTCGATCGGCTGGCGGACGAGGGCGTGGTGTACGCCGAGATGAGCTTCGATCTGCTGGTGCCCGACTTGATCGGCGTCGAAGTCGAGGAGTTCGCGGCCGTGCTGGCGGCCGAGATCGAACGCGTAGCCGGCCGCATCACGATTGCCCCGGAAGTGGGGATAAACCGCAAGCTGCCGGCGGACGCCGCCGAGCCGCGCCTGCGGGCGTGGATCGCGACGGGCGTCTGCCGCGGCATCGATCTCTACGACGACGAGTCCTACGGTGAGGTCGAGGACTTCGTTCCGCTCTACCGCCTCGCCGAAGCCCGCGGCCTCAAGCTGAAGGCGCACGCGGGCGAGCTGTGCGGGCCGAAGCGGGTGCGCGAGAGCGTCGAGAAGCTCAATCTGCACGCCGTGCAGCACGGTGTGCGCGCGGCCGAGAGCCCGGAGGTGACGCAGCTGCTCGCCGAGCGCGGCACGCTGCTGCACTTGTGCCCCACCAGCAACGTCGCCCTCGGTGTCTGCGATACGCTGGAGAATCACCCCGCGCGCCAGCTGTTTGCGCAGGGTGTCAAGATCACCGTGAACTCGGACGACTTCACCCTCTTCGGCGTCGGCGTCTGTGACGAGCTGCTCAACCTCAGCCGCATGGGCTTCTCGCCCGACGAGATCGTGCAGATCGTCGAGAACGGCCTGGGCGAGCAGCCGCCCAAAGCGTAATCAGGGACAACCGGACGCCGGCCGCGCCAGCGTTGCGGCTGCTGATCAACCACAACCGTTGAGGGCGTTGTTCACTGCCATCACCAGCTCGTCAACGGTCACCTCGCCGTCCAGGTTGGCGTCGAACACCGGACAAGGCTCATCGCTGAACGTGCCGAGCGCGATGTTGACGCCGGTGACGAGTTCATCGACGGTGACGTTGCCGTCGCCGTCGCAATCGCCGGTGCAACCGGGTCCGATGCTGGCCGCGAGCGGAATCACGACCATGTTCCCGGATACGTCATCGGTGACGGTGATACTGGCGGCGTGGTCGCCGCCAGCGAGGCCGGCGTCGTCGACGATGCCGACGGTAATCTCATTCGGTGTCAGTCCCTCGGCATGGCTCAGTTGCACCCACCGCTCGCTGGCTGAGGCGCGCCAGCGCAGTGGATTGCCGGCGGGGTTATCGACAAACAGCCGCGCGTTGCTGCGGCCCGCGCTGGGTTCAAGGCTGAGCAGCAGGGGCTCGACCTTCAACTCATCGGGCGGCGGCGGCACCTCGGCCGGGTCGGCCACGATCTCAATCTCGATCGCGGCGCTGGCCACGCCGCCTTCGCCGTCGTTGGCTTCTGCTGTGACCGTGTGCACGCCGACGCTGAGCTCGGCCGCACTCAGCGTGCGCCCGTTGCCGAGCACGCCATCGCGATCCGAGCGCCACAACATCCGCGCGCCGCTCAGCGCTCCGACCTCGACGTCGTAACCGTCGGCCTCGAACGCCACGGTCTGCTCTGCACCGAAGACGGCCCCGTTGGCGGGCGCGACGATGGCCACTTGCGGCAGGTGGTTGGGGACGGTGAAAGGCGCATCGGAGACGTCGCTTGCCGTATGAATGCCGTCGCTCGCCCATACTCGGATCAGCGCCTGCGCCCCGCCGGGGATCGTGCTCGCGTCCAGCTCGATGCTGGTTTCAGTCAGGCCGCGAGCGACCGACTGCCAGCTGGTGCCGTTGTCGCGGCTGTACTCGACGTGGAAGACCAGCGGGTCACCGTCTTCATCGCTGGCCGACCAGCTGACCGGAACCGTCGCGCCGGTGAAGACCTCGCCGCCGTTGGGCGATTGCACCGTCACCTGCGGCGCGGCCGCTCCCGCCTGGACAGTGGTCAGCAATGCCCCGCCGGGACCCTCGATATCGACCCGAACCGTGCCCTCGACAAAGGGCACCATTTCGTCGATGAACAGAACCTCAACGTCACGCTCAGTTTCATCCGGTGCCGCACTACCGCGGCCGGCAGCGCCGGTGGACGGCGTGAACGGATACCGCGCCAGGACCGCTCCGTCGGCGTCGCGCAACACGATGGCGTAGTCGCCCGCAATCGGGCCCGGGACCTCGCCGTCGACCGGAATCACAAACAGTGGCTCCAACTCGACCTCGTTCGTGGCCGGATCGATGCTCCCCACCACCAGCAGACGGTCACCGGCGCTGGCTGCCGCCCCGGCTTGCAGCCCGGCCGAGCATGCGGCCTCCCTCATCCAGTCGGGGAACTTGTAGTCGACGAGCATGCACTTCTGCAGGTAGTTCATCAGGCCGTGGTGGGTGAAGTCGCTGATCCACTGGTACGGGCAGTAGGTCATCACGTCGCGCCAGTCGGGCCCATAGACCTGCAGCCGCGCGGCGTTGAAGCCATAGAGCGCGGTCGGGCCCGACAACGTCTTGCTGATGCGGCCTTGCGAATAGGGGTACGACTTGCCGTCCTTGGCGCCGCAGTACTGAGCGTGATAGCGCCCAAAGGCGTGAGCCAGTTCGTGGCCGCCGTACCAGTCCCCGTAGCTGCCATCGAAGTCCCAGCCCCTGCTGTCCGAGCCCGTGGGCCCCGATGCGACGGAGGAAGGCATGGTTCCTGAACAGCCACGCATGAACCCGCCGCCGTCGGGCACCATGCCGTAGTAACGCGCCCAGCCGGGGACGTTATCCTTGCCGTGCGCCAGGTCCCAATTCCTCTCGGCCTTCAGGAAGGCGTTGACCTTCTTGCACGAGGATGGATGCTTGCTGAAACCGTGCTGCCGGATCCAGAACTCGATGTCGTTGACCGGGAACGCCGAGGCGATCCACTTCAGCATCAGCTTCACGTCATTGCCGGGAACCGGATAGATGTAGTCCCCGGATTTGTAGGTGAGGGCGTACATCACCAGGCTGGGCCCCGGCACCGACTCAAACTTCACGGTGGTCGTGATGTCGTTGTTGGCGTAGTTGGTCTCGGGCACCACGAACCCCGGATTCACCCGGGCCGTGATCTTGACGGTCCCCGAGGTGAAGAAGCTCGGCAATTCGAACAGAAAAGCATGATCAAGCACGCTGCGATCGGGGTAGGGCCGAACCTTGATATGGGCCGCCGGAGCGGTCTTGTTGATCGGCAGCACGCCCTTCGAGATGACCCCGTACTCGACCACGATGCGGGCGGCGGCTGTAACCACGTTCTTGGTCGAGCGCACATGCAAGCGTACGAAGGTGCGCTTACCCGCCACCAAGCGCACGGTGTTGTTGAGGTTTTGTACACTCTGAGTGACTTCGAGAGCGCTGGCGACCAGGTCGTCGACCGGCGTGGCGGTGCCGGCGGGCGTGGCGGTGCGCGTGCGCGTGCGGGTGCGCGTTGCCGTCCTGGTCGCGGTCTTGGTGGAAGACGGCGTCGATGTCCGGGTTACCGTGACCGTCAGCGAGGCGGTGGGCGTGGCGGTTGGCTCGTTCGGGCGGGTGACGCTCGGGGTAAAGGTGCGGGTCGAAGTTGGCGGCCGGGTGGGCGCAGGGGTCGTGGGCGTCGAGGTCGGCGTGCTGGTGAGCCGCGGCGGCAGAGTGCTCGTCGGCGTCCATGTCGGCGTGCTAGTGAGCCGCGGGGGCAGAGTGTTCGTCGGCGTCAACGTTGGCGTGCTGGTGAACCGCGGGGGCAGAGTGTTCGTCGGCGTCAACGTTGGCGTGCTGGTGTTTAACCGAGACGACAGAGTGTTCGTGGGGGTGACCAGTGGGGACTCGGAGCCACGAGCCACAGGCTGGAGGCCTGTGGCCGCCTGACTCGCGGTCGCCGCGGTCATAACCGCCAGAACGACCAGAATCGACCGTCGGGGGTTGGTCACGGGTACGCAGGTTAGCACGCTGCGCTCGCACCTGTCGAACCGCGGTGAGTGTCGTGCGAGTTTCTGCTAGGTTGTGCGACGATGGCACGAGTGCAGCAGAGCGAGGGCGAGAAGATCATCGCCGTCAACCGCAAGGCCCGGCACGATTACTTCATCGAGGAGAGCTGCGAAGCCGGCCTCGTACTCACCGGGAGCGAAGTGAAGTCACTGCGAGCTGGCAAAGCCAATTTGAAAGACAGCTACGCCCGCATCGAGCGCGGCGAAGCCTGGCTGGTGAATGCGCACATCAGCGAATACAATCCCTCGGCCCAATTCGGGCATGAGCCGACCCGGCGGCGCAAGCTGCTGTTGCACGCGCGTGAGATCGACCGGCTCACGGGCAAAACCAAGGAGCGGGGGCTGACCTTGGTGCCGTTGCGGCTGTACTTCAAGAACGGCCGCGCCAAAGTGGAGCTGGGGCTCGGCCGCGGCAAGAAGCAGTACGACAAGCGCGAGTCGATCAAAGAACGCGAGACCCGCCGTGAGGTCGACCGGGCGATGAAGCAATGAGGGCTGGCCTCACCAGCCTTCGTCGGGGTCGGGGCCAATAACTCGCACCAGCTCGACGCCGTTCCGCGCCTGAATGACCAACCAACAGCCACGACCACAGCCACCGAGGAAGACGCGGCGCGGGCCGTCGTCAACTGCGATGCGGAAGCGCCCGACCTTGAACCGGAAGAAAGTGGCGGCGCGCAGAATCGAACTGCGGACCTAGGGATTATGAGACCCTCGCTCTAGCCAACTGAGCTACGCCGCCAAACTTGAGATCCTGGCGCTTGCGGCCGTCGCCACCGGCGGGCGCCGAGAACCGCCACCAACTTACCGGGCAAGCCCGCCTCTTGGCAAGCCCGGGCGCGACATTCGGCCGCGGATTGCGTCCCAGTTGAACGTCCCCTCCCCATGATTGTGCCCGTTGCGTGTGGCTCCGCGAACACAGCGCGAGACAGTACTGGTGCAACGCAAATGCTACTCTTGCGTCTCCGCGTGCTGCTGAAAACCCTCCGGACCTGCGCCGAAGCCGCGCCCCGAAATGGCGCTGAGCGCGCCGCGACCTATAGCAAGCTCGCCACCAACGTCGCGCCCTGAGCTCAATCCGTCGAATCCCTTGTGGCGCATCATTCCCGTTCGATTGCGCCGGCTTCGACGTAGGCTTGTATCTCGTCCGGCGTCAGGCCGAGCAACTCGCCGAAGACATAGTCGTTGTCCTGCCCTAGCGCCGCGCCGGTTTGGCCGCTGCGGCCGGGAGTGCCGGTGAGACCGAGCGGAATGCCGTTGGCCACAACCGTCCCCTTCTTCGCGTGGGCGATTTCCTCGAAAAAACCCCGGGCGGCCAGCTGGCGGTCGCGGCGGAACTGATCCTCGATGTTCTGCACCACACCGGCGGCGACGCCGGCAGCCTGCAACCTGCTCATGACATCGTAGGCATCGCGGCCGGCGGTCCACTCCTCGATCAGCCGATCCAGCTCGGCGGCATGTTCGAGTCGAGCGGCGAAGGTGGCGAAGCGCGCGTCCGCCGCCCACGCCGGGTCACCCATAGCGCGAGCGAAGCGCTGCCACTGCGCCTGGCTGGACACGGCGATGGCACACCAGCGGTCATCGCCCCGGCAGCGGTAGCAACCGTGCGGTGCGGCGTGGCGAGAGCGATTGCCCAGCCGCTCCGGCTCGCGGCCATTGGCGAGATACTCCATGAGCACGTGGCCGGCAACGCTTACCGTGGCCTCGAACTGCGAGAGGTTGATGTTCTGGCCTCGAGCGCTACGGCGCCGATACTCAAGTGCACATAGCACCGCAAACAACCCGTGCAGCGCGCTCACCGTATCGGGATAGGCGTACTGCGTGATGGTGCACGGACGCTCGGGCAAGCCCGAGACCAGGCCGAGGCCGGAGACGGCTTCGATGTTCGGCCCCCAGGTGATGTACGAGCGGCAGGGTCCGCTGTCGCCAAAGCCGGACGAGCTGAGCATGATGAGGTCGGGCTTCACTCGTCTGAGTTCTTGGTATCCCAGCCCCAGCTTGTCCATCACGCCGGTGCTGTAGTTCTCCACCACGACGTCGCAGCTTGCCACCAGACGTTTGGCCAGATCGACCGCCTGCGGTTGCGTGAGATCGAGTGTCACAAAGCGCTTGCCGGCGTTCCAGTCGGTGAACCACGGCGAGAGCTGCGTCTGAATACCCATCTCCGGCGCCCACGGCGGTATGTAGGCGCGGGTGACATCCGGCCGCTTCTGCGATTCCACCTTGATGACCTCGGCGCCGCAGTAGGCCAAGTGCCGCCCGATCCACGGGCCGGCCATGCCGGCGGTGAACTCGACGACGCGCAGGCCAGCGAGGGCCGCTACTGCAGAGGCAACAGCTTCCCCCTCCCGAAAAGGGGGATCGCCGGAGATTTCTTCCACCAGCGCAAATCCCCCCTGGCCCCCTTCTTTCGAAGGAAGCGACCTCCGTTGGGTGACAGGGGCGACGCCTTTCGGGACGACGCCGGCGTTCACGAGGGTACGCAGCGTTTCCTCAGACAGCCCCAGCTCGCCGCAGTAGATCTCCTCGTTGTGCTCGCCGAGCCGCGGGGCCGGGCGCGTAATGCGCCATGGCGTTTCGGCGTGGCGATACGGTGCCCCCGGATAGCGCAGCATGCGGCCGCCGCCATGATCGACGCTGACGAAGTACTCGCGGGCGGCGAGCTGAGCATCATGCACCACCGCCGCGGCGCGGTTGACCGGCGTGACCGCGAGGTGCCGGCGCTGCCCCTGGTGGTAGAACTCGGCGACCGTGAAATGAGCGGTCAACTCGGCGATGTAGTGATCCAACAGGTCGCGCGAGTCGTAGCGGTGGAACGCCTGGCCGTCGAAGATCGGGTCGAGCACGGCCCGGTTGCCGGTCACTTCAAAAATCCACTGCGCCAACGCGCGCCAGTGCGCCGGGCGGTTGACGATGAGGTAAACCGCACCGTCGCGGCAGGAATAGGCACCCGACGGCACCGCCGCGAACAACCCCGGCCCCCGACGCCGAGCAATTATCTGGTCGTCAAGCCACTTGCCGGCGCCGCAGACGTGGGTGACCGAGGCGGTGACCTCTTCCGCTGAAATGTCGACGTGCTGCCCGATCCCCGTCCGCGTGCTGTGGTGGAGCGCGATCAGACTGCTCACCGCCGCATAGGTCGAGGCCATCATGTCCGCCTGCGATCCGGCAAGTGTCACCGGTGGGTCGTCAGCTTCGCCGGTGACGTGCAAGGCGCCGCCCAAGGCAGCGGCGACCAGATCGGCGGAGTGAAAGTCCTTGTACGGCCCGGTCTGTCCGAAACCCGTGATCGAGGTGAGCACCAAGCGCGGGTTGAGTACCTTTAACTTCCCGTAGCCCAGGCCCAAGCCGTCCAGATAACCGGGCGGGAACGTTTCAATGACGATATCGCCTGTGCGAGCGAGCTGTTTGAACAGTGCCTGGCCTTCGGGATGATCGAGGTCAAGAGTGATGCTCCGCTTGCTGCTGTTGAGGTACAAGAACGACAGGCCGCGGTTCGGATCGGGCTGGTCGTGCCAGAAGGGCGGGAGGTTGCGGGCAGCATCACCGCCGGGCGGCTCGATCTTGATGACATCCGCGCCCATCTCAGCCAGCAGCTTGCCGCAGTAAGCGCCGGATTCACCGGCGAGCTCCAGGACCCGGCGGCCGCTGAGGGCGGATGGAGTTGTAACGCGCATGCCGGTAACAGCACTCACACGGTTTCGGGCTGACTCCGCGCAGCCTTGCTTGCGAGGCCGGCCCATTCACGTGTTGTGAGGTGAGCAGCGCAGCGGCGACCTCAGGCGGCGCCGACCGCATCGCGCGCGGCGATGTAGCCGAAGGTCATCGCCGGGCCGATGGTGGCACCGGCGCCGGGGTAGCTGTGGCCCATGGTCGCGGCCGAGCAGTTGCCAACGGCATAGAGGCCGGGAATCGGTTGTCCGGCTTCCGTCAGCACGCGCGCGCGGGCGTCGGCCTTCAAGCCGCCCTTGGTGCCGAGCTCGCCCGGATAGGCGGCGATGCCGTAGAAAGGCGGCGTCGCGATGGCAGCCAGGCAAGCATTCGGCTTCACCTTCTCGTCGCCGTAGTAGCGATCGAAAACCGTTTCGCCGCGGTGGAAGTCGAGATCCGTTCCGCTGCGCGCGTACTGGTTGAACTTGGTGATGGTAGCGCGCAGGCCGGCGGGGTCGAGGTCGAGTTGCGCCGCCAGGCCCTCCAGGGTGTCGGCTTTCTTCAGATAGCCTTTCAGCGGCTTCGGCAGCGCCCAGTCGGGTTGCTGCGAGGCCTGCAGGATCGGGCCGTAGGGGTACTTCTTGCGGAAGGTGGCATCGAAGACGACGTAGGCGGGCACACAGGGAGTGTCGGGGGTGTTGCTCTTGTACATCGCGTTGACGACGTCGATATACGGTGCGGCTTCGTTGACGAAGCGCTCGCCGCGCTTATTGACCATGATGCTACCAGGCAGTGACTTCTCGATTACCAAGATGCGAGCGTGCGACTCGCCCGGCACGAGCGTGACCGGTCCCCACCAGGCATCGTCCATGAGATCGAGGGCCGCACCCACCGCCAGGCCGAGGTTGATGGCGTCACCGGTGTTGGCGTGGTTGCCGCAGGACCACTCGGTGCGCGTCGGGTTGGGCAGGTATTTTTCGCGCATCGCCTGGTGGTGCTCGAAGCCGCCGGCGGCCAGCACCACGCCCTTGTCGGCACGAATACGGATGCGCCGGCCGTTCTTATCGGCAACCACGCCGACCACGCGGCCGTTTTCGACCACCAGTTCACGCGCCGCCGTCTGCAGCCAGAGCGGGATGCCGCGATCCATGAGCGAGCGGCGCAGCATGCCGACAAGTGCATTACCCATCGCTAGGTTACGGTCGCGTTTCGACTTGAAGCGCCACGGCAGATCGAGCCAGTAGCCGCCCATCAACTTCATCGTCAGCGCGATCCAGCCCGCCGCTCGCGTCAGCAAGGTGCGCGCTTCGAGCACGGTCATGAAGATGCGGTTCATGATCAGCATTTGCGGGTTCTGCTCGCGCAGGTTGAGAAACTCATCGCCGAGCAGTCGGGCGTCGAAATTGGTCGGCTCGATGCAGCGGCCGCCGGGGCGCCAGCCCGGGGCGTGGGGATAGTAATCGGCGTACTCGGGCAACGCCACGAACTTAACCCGCGAGTGCTCGGTGAGGTACTTGACCAACTGCGGCGCCTGTTCCAGGTAGGCCCGCAGGCGGTCTTCCGCCACCGCCTCGCCGACCGTGGCCTTGAGATACGCCCAGGCGTCTGCGGACGAGTCCTTGATGCCGACGCTGTCCATCAGGGGATTGCACGGCACCCACAAGCCGCCGCCCGACATCGCCGAGTTGCCGCCGTAGCGGTCGCTCTTCTCGATCAGCAGCGGCGCCGCGCCGCGATCGTAGGCCGTCAGCGCCGCCGTCATGGCGCCGGCGCCCGAACCGACGATCAAGAGGTCAACGGTCTGGTCCCAGTTTGTCGTGGCGGTGTCGGCGCTCATGTGACGACCTCCCTCAGTTGTTCGGTGCCCGGCTCGGCAACGCCAGCGTGGCGGTGCACGGCGTTACCGGGCCATCTTGGGTGGCGATGACGATTTCCAGATCGACTCGGTGCTCACCGTCGGTGATGTACTTCTTGGTCACCTTGCCGGTGATGATCATGCCGTCGCCGGCGCAGACGTTGCCGCGCATGGCGATGTTCATCCGCCGCACGGTGCTCCGCGGGCCGCCCCAATCGGTCATGAAGCGGCTGATCATGCCCATGTTGAACGGGGTATTGACGAAGATGTCCTTGGTCTTCGAGCGTTGCTGGGCGTACTCGCGGTTGGAGTGTTGCGGCGAGAAGTCGCGAGTGGCCGAGGCCAGGTAGATGCAGCGCGTGAAAGTGATCGGCATGTCCAGCTTCGGCAGCTCCTCGCCCGCCTCCACCTCTTCCCAGAAGCGGTCGCGAAAGACGCGGGCCTTGTACCCGGTCTTGTCGCCTTGGATGACTTCTTCGACCGCCGGGCTCCAGCCGCCCTGCGAGCTGCCGGCGACCGGCGGCGCGCCTTCTTGGCGGCCGTATCCGAAAGCGGTCATGCGCTCGCGCACGATCAGCTCGCCTTTCTGGTTGCGGTAGAGCCGGTCCATGACCCAGAAGTGCCCTTCGCCGACGCGCGCCTTCTTCCACGGCGAAATCGACACCAGCCGCTGGCTGACCGAGACGCGATCGCCGACCTGTAACGGGACATGATTCTCCATCTCAATCTGCGTGATGATGCCAACGGGAAGATTCAACGCTTCCTTGATGTCGTAGTGAATGTGCCGCACCGGCTCGCGCTCGCCCGGCGGCCACGGCCAGCGGAAGTGCATGGCGAAGGTGGTCATCACTGAGCCCGGCGGTGCCACCACGTTGCGAAATCCTTGGGCCCGGGCGTAGTCGGCGTCGAGGTAGAGCGGGTTGCCGTCCTCCAGCGTCTCGCACCAGTGACGGATGAGGTACTCGTTGACAGCGAGCGGCGCCGGCTCGGGCGCTGACTCCTGCGCCAGCTCGCACAGCTTGCGCTTGGCGTCCTCGGAGAGGTACTCGGGGATGTAGTCCAGTACGGTGTCGCCGGTCATGGCCGCCCTCAATGCATCTCAGCGTAAGTCTTACACCGGCCGCGCTGATTGGCGTGCTCGGCGAGGTCCTTCGCCAATTCGGTGCGCGAGCGAACGGCGCGAACCGGTTGTGGTGGGGTCTTGAAGGTCTTGCGGCCGTCTTCGGTCAGGCGTGGCGGCTGGCCGGCGTCGAGCACAGCGCTGGCGACCAGCTCTTCCAAGTAGCGCGTGTCCCACCACGACAGTTGCAGCTGCTTAGCGCGGCGGAAGTACAACTGGATATCGCACTCGATGGTGAAGCCCATACCGCCGTAAACCTGCTGAGCCATCGCGGTGACGTCGCGAAACGTCTGGCAGGCGAACAGTTTCGCCATCGGGGCCAGCCGGTCGACCGGCCGTCCGAGCGCGCGGGTCCAAGCGGCTTCGTAAACCAGAGTGGTGCCGCCGTCGACCGCGGCCGAGGCGTCAGCCAAGTAATGGGCAATGGCCTGGAAGGCGCCGAGCGGCTTGTCGAACTGCTCGCGCTCTTTGGCGTACTGGACGGTCATCTCCAACGCTCGCTGCGCCCCGCCGATGGCCTGTGCCGCCAGCAGGATGATGCCGTCGTGCATCAGCGTGTTCCATGTCGACCATCCCGACTGCGCCGCGCCGATGCGATCGGCCAACGGCACGCGCACGTCCTTGAAGGCTACTTTGTACTGCGTGTCCGCGGCCAAGGCGTACTGCTGCGTGATTTCGACCCCGGGCGATTTGGGATCAACCAGCAGCAGGTCGACGTCGTGCTCGCCGTTGCCGGTGCGGGCCAAGACCAGCAGGCGGGTCGCGGCCGCGGCGCAGGCCACATGCCGCTTGCTGCCGTTCAAGCGCAAGTGCTCGCCGTCACGAACGGCGGAGAGCTGGACACCTTGCGGACCGAACCCGCGCTGTGGCTCCAACCACGCCGGAGTGAAGACAGCCGCGCCCGAGGCGATTTGCGGCAGCCACATCTGCTTCTGAGCGTCGCTGCCGGCCAGCGCCAGTGCGCCGCCGCTCATCACCGCGCTGGCGAAGTGCGGGCAGGGGGCCAACGAGCGGCCGAGTTCTTCGTACAGGATGGCACCTTCGACGCTCGACTGCCCGGCGCCGCCGTATTCTTCCGGCAGCGTCAGGCCGATCAGGCCCAGCTCACCCATCTGCCGCCAGAGCTGCTCGGAAAATCCGCTCGGGTCATCTTCCATTTTGCGCACCACGGCCAGCGGGGCCGACTCGCTGCACAACCGCTGCACCGTCTCCCGCAGCATGTCTTGTTCTTGGCTGAAATCGAGGTCCATCTGTTGTTACTCCTTGGTACGAGGAGGAAGAGGGGGGTTAACCGGACTTAACCGATCGAACGGATTAAAGCAGGAGGCCGGGTTCTGAGTAACCATATTCCGAATCCGTTGTCGGCCTATTCCGTGTTCAGAAATTCGGCGGCAGGCCGAGTTTGCGCCGGGCGATGATGTTCTTTTGCACCTCCGAGGTGCCGCCGCCGATGGTGTCGATGACGGTGTAGCGGTAGGTGAGCTCGGGGCGCCCGCGCATGGGGGCGTCGGCGGTCTGCACGCGCAACTGCGTGCCGGGAGCGCCGATATCCAAGGCGGCGTTGGCAATACGTTTGGACAGCTCGGTGGCGTAGAGCTTGTACTGTGACGAATCGGTGGTCGGCGCCGCGCCGCCTTTCGAGGCCTTGGCCACGAAGCGTAGTCCGAGGCAGCGGGCCACCTCCGTTTGCGTCACCAGCTGCGCGATCCGTTGGCGGATCACCAGGTCTTCGCGCAGCGGCCTGCCGTCGCACTGCTCGGTAACGACGTAGGCGCACAGCTCTTCCATGCGCTGCTCGATGGGCGAGAAGGTGAACATGGTGAAGCGTTCGAGGTCGAGGGCCTCGGAGATGTACTGGAAGCCTTTATTGAGCTCGCCGACGCGGTACTCGTCGCCGACGTAGACATTGTCGAAGTAGACCGAGTTGGTGATCTCGTCGCCGATGGTCGGCATCGGCTGGACGGTCAGACCGGGCGTGTCCATGTGCAACAGGAACAGCGTGATGCCGCGGTGTTTGTTGCTGGGGTCGGTACGGGCACCGAGCCAGTACCAATCGGCGAAGTGGGCCGAGGTGGAGAAGATCTTCTGGCCGTTGAGGCGCCAGCCGTCGCCGTCGCGCGTGGCCTTCAGCGCCATCGCCGCGGCGTCCGAGCCGGCTTCCGGTTCGGTGTAGCCGACCGCGAACTGGACTTCGTTGCGCAGGATCTTCGGCAGGAACTCGCGCTTGAGCTTGTCGCTGCCGTGGCGGATGAGGGTCTTGCCGACGATGCCCACGCCCTTGCCGATCTGCGGTGCGCCGCGGCGCGCCAAGGACTCGTTGAGCAAGTACTCGTACACGCCTTCGGTCTCGTTGCCGCCGTATTCCTTGGGCCAGCCCATACCGAGCCAGCCACGCTCGCCGCACTTGCTCATGAACGCCCGGCGCTCCGGGGTATCGACGAGCTGTGCCATGTTCTCGCGCGTCACGTCCATCACCTCGGGGGTGTCGCATTGGTCGAGGAACTGCTCGACCGCTTGCACGAAAGCCTTTTCCGCCTCTGAAAAATCGAAGTTCACGGTTGGTCTCCTATTGCCGAGCCTAGCCAGCCACGCTCCGCTCAATGGCCTTTGAACACCGGCTTGCGTTTTTCCACGAAGGCGCGCGTGCCCTCGCGGGCGTCTTGGGTATTGGATGACAGTGTCGCCGCGATCGCTTCGTAGTCGAGCATCTCGTCGAGCGTCGAGTTGAGCGAGCGATAGATGAAGCGGCGCGCGAGATCGACGGCCACGCTCGGGCCCTTGGCCAGCTCCTTGGCGTAGCGCAGCGCGGCGTTCAACGCTTCGCCCTCGGGCACCAGTTCGTCGAGCAAGCCTTCCTTGAAAGCCTCTTCGGCTTCGAGGATGCGCCCGGTCTCTACCATCATCAGCGCGGTCGAGAGCCGGGTGATGCGCGGCAAGAAGTACGTGATGCCGCAGTCGGGCGCGAAGCCGAGGCGCACCATGGCCGCGCACAGACGGGCTTTGGTGTCGCCGAAGCGCCGATCGCACGCCAAGGCGAAGGCGAGCCCGGCGCCCATGCACGGGCCGTGAATCGCCGCGATCACCGGCTTGTCGACTTCGATGAGCCAGTGAGTGACCTCGGCTATCGGCCCAGCGGGCATCTTGCGCTGATAGCGCTCCATGACGAGGTTCGGGTCCGACAAGCCGGGCAGCGGCCGATCGCCGCCGCCGCTGAGCCAGTCGGCGTCGCCGCCGGCGCTGAAGGCGCGCCCGGCGCCGGTGAGGACGAGGGTGCGCACCTCATCGTTCTCGCGTAGCTCGCGCAACAACTGCACCAGGCGCCGGCCAACCTCCCAGTTGATCGGATTGAGGCGCTCGGGCCGGTTGAGGGTGATGATGCCGACGCCGTCTTCGATGCGGAACAAGACAGGTTCTTCTGCTGCCATGGTTGTTACCTCCGTACTCTCAAGAGCCCCTCACCAGCCCTCTCCCAGGGGGAGAGGGAGCAGGATTAAAGCAGGTTCACTGTTCCATTGGGAGAGCGTCAGATGTTCGCGCGCCCTAACGCTTAAGCACCACTGCGGTGGCGTTGCCGCCGAGACCAAGTGTCTGCGCTAGGCCCACTCTCGCATTGGGTACTTGGCGGGCGCCGGCCTCGCCGCGTAGTTGCCAGCCCATCTCGCAGACCTGGAACAGCCCCTGTGCGGTGGTGGCTTCACCGAAACAGAGGAACCCGCCGCTGGGGTTAATCGGTAGCTTGCCGGTCGGCATGGTCTCGCCCGTCTCCATGAGGTGCTCCGCTTCGCCCGGCTTGCAGAAGCCCCACTCCTCGGGAAACGCGAGCTCGTAGTACACCGTGTTGTCCTGCAACTCGACGAGGTCGACGTCCTTCTGGCCGACCCCGGCACCCTTGAGCGCTTTTTCGACCGCGAGTTTCGCCTCGCTGTGCAGCGTCGGCCCTGACGGCCCCAGCCCGCCGAGGCCGCGCGTGATGCCGTCGTCGAAGCTGGCGGTCGCCACCGCGCTTGCCGCCACCCACACCGGCTTCGAGGTGCGCTTCTTCGCCTGCTCCGCTGAGCACAGGATCACCGCGGCCGCGCCGTCGCTCACCGGGCAGATCTCGTACAAACGGAGCGGATAGCTGACGACGTTCGACTTGAGCACCTGCTCGAGCGTGAACTCCTGTCGAAAGCGCGCGTTCTCGTTGTGCTTGCCGACCTGATGCGCCTTGACGGCTACCTTCGCCAGCTGCTCCTCGGTGGTGCCGTAGTCTTTCATGCGCCGCCAGCAGAGCGACGCCCAAAACGCCGGGCCGGGCATGCCGACGCAGCGCTGGCGCAGGAACTCGGGATCGGTGGTCTCCTCCAAGCCGGAGGTCTGGATGAATCCCTTGGGCATCTTCTCGCCGCCCACGACGAGCACCAGATCGTAGAGCCCGCTGGCAACGAGGGTGTAGCCGATGTTGAAGGCGTTGCCCCCGGCGGCGCATCCCGCCGACAGGTTGTAGACGGGGATTCCCGTCGAGCCCATCTCTTCGACCACGTCGTTGCCGTTCAAGCCCCAGCCCTTGCCGCCGGAGAAGCGCGAGCTAGCGGCCGAGACCGCCTCGATCTCGCGCCACGACACGCCCGCGTCCTTGAGCGCCGCTTCTACCGCAACCCGGCACAGGTCGTTGACCGACTTGTCCGCAAACTTCCCCCACGGGTGCATTCCCAGCCCGATGACTGCCACGTCTCTCATGTGCGTCTCCGTCTCTGCCGCGTGCGCCGACTCACACCGGCCTGAATTTCCAGGTGATGACCTCGGTACCGTCGGCTTCGTGGTACAGGGGCTCCAACACCAGCTCCACCGGCATGTCCGGCCGCAGGCTCCTCAGATCGTCCGTGCTGATCCGGCCCAGCACCCGCAGGCCATCGTCGAGATCCACCACCCCCATCGCGTAGGGCTTGAACGGCTCATCGAATTTCACCGGCGGTGGCGGCGCATAACTCTGGATGGCCAGGCTCCACAACCTGCCGCGCGGTCCGAACGCGGCATCCTGGATCTTGCTCTCGCCACACTTCGGATTGTGACAGACAGCGGACTTCGGAAAGTACGGCGCGGCGCACGACGCGCAACGCGATCCCAACAGCCGCGGCCCCTGCGGGGTATCGGCAAAGAGGCCCGCGATTACCGGTTTCGTTTCCATCACCTCATCCTTTCAGCGCCCGAGTGATCGCAGGCAAAATCTCGAGGCAGTCGCCGACGATGCCGTAGCGCGCGTAACGGAACACCGCCGCGTCCGGGTCGCGGTTGATCGCCACGATCGTCTTCGCTGCGGCGCAGCCGACCATGTGCTGGCTGGCGCCCGAGATGCCGGCGGCAATGTACAACGCCGGCCGCGTGATCTTGCCGGTTAGCCCGACCTGGCGCGAGGAGTCGACCCAGCCGTTTTCCACCACCGGACGCGAGGCCGCAGCCATACCGCCGAGGGTCTCGGCCAGCTCTTCGATCAGCCGGTAGTTCTCCTTCTTGCCGAGTCCCATACCACCGGCCACGATGATCTGCGCCTCCTCGAGACGCGGGCCTTCAAGGTGCGCTTTCTGGATGACCCGCACTCGTTCAGTTGCCGCGCCCAGGTCGACCGCCACCTGCCGCACGGCCGGCGCCGGCGAGTCCGCTGCCGGCGGCTCCACGAGCAGCATGTCAGCCAGGACTCCGACCACGCAGGACTCCGCGCCGGTCAGCTCGTAGACCACACGCGTATCCCCGCCGTAGGCCGAGGCGGTAACCTTGACCGCTCTACCTTCCACCTCCAGCTTCAGCGCATTCATCACCACGCCGGCACCGGTGCGCGCCGACAGGCGCGGCGCCACCAGACGCGCGTTGAACGTCTGCGGGATGAGTATCAGCTTCGGCGCGTGCTGCTTGCTGTACTGCGCCAGGGCTTCGACCCAGACGTCGGCCTGGAAGTCAGCGAGTTTAGCGTCCTCGATCCGATCGAGGTGAGCGACGCCGTACTTGCCCGCGATTTCGAGCGCCCGCTCCGGTGCCGGACCAGCGATCAGCCAATTCAATTCGAGACCCGCAGCAGCGGCAAGCTTGCAGGCCAAGCTGAGCGTTTCTTCCGCGCCCACGGGTACACCCGCACGGCCTCGTTCCCAGGTGCAGACAACGACCGAATTTGACACGTTTGCCTCCGAATGCTCCGTCACCGGAACCTACTCGATGGTCCGCTCCGCGCGCAGGCGCGTGACCAGCTCCAGTGCCGCCGCGGCCGAGTCGCCCGGAATGACCTCGCAGCGGCCGATGATCGGTTCGACGAACTGGCGGGTCATCGTCACTCTTGGTCGAGCACTCTCACCGAGAGCGAGGCCGGCCGGCGTGATTTGCTGCGGCTTGATCTTGCGGGCCTTCATCGTGCGGATACCAGTCGGATAGCGCGGCTCGCCGAACTCGTTGCTGATCGTGATCACCGCGGGGCACGCGACCTCGACGATCTCGTCGCCGTCAGGCGTCACCCGCGTGACCCGCAGCTTCCCATCAACCAGCTCCACCGCGCGCGCGATGGTGACGATCGGCAGGCCCAACATCTCGCCCAGCAACGCCGGCACCACCCCCTGGTCTCCATCCGACGCCTGACGCCCGCACAGCACCAAGTCCGCCCCGCCGAGCGACTTCACGAACCCGGCGAGCAGCGCGGCGGTCGCGTAGCCGTCCACGGTCCCGGAGTCGACGGGGATGGTTGCGACCTCATCGGCGCCCATCGCGACCGCGTGTTGGAGAATCTTGGTCGGGTCGCTGCCGAGCGAGACCACGTGGATCTTACAGTCGACGCCGGCATCGCGCAGCCGCAGCGCGCACTCGATCGCCTGTTCGTCGTAGCGGTTCATCAGCCGCGGGATCGACGTCTGCGTCAGTGTCTTGCCGTCCGATCCGATCTCCAGCTTCCCCACCAGGACGTAGTTGTCGACCGCGTCCGGATCGAGGACTTCCTTGGCGCAGATGACGATTCTCATTTGCTGCACTCCTTGTTCCAGGCGCCTTCGATGGCCTAGCGCTCTTGGAGGGCGGGAGCTTGCTCCGGCTCTTGGGTGGTGCCGGGCGCCGCTGCGAGGCCCGAAAGCGGCGGCAAGCCGCCGCACTCCACATCGACGACCAGCGCTTCCGCAACCAGCTCGGCGATGTCCGCCGCCCGCACCGTCCGTTCCGGATCTTTCGTGCGGATAGCGTCCTCGAACATCTGCATGCAGAACGGGCACGAGACGGCCGCCGTCTTGGCGCCACAGCCCTTTGCTTCTTCGAAGCGCAGGTGGTTGATTTTCGACTCGAGCTTGTCGTCCATCCAGGCGTACCCACCGCCCGCGCCGCAGCAGAGCGCCGTGGAACGATTCCGAGGCATCTCCGAGATGCCGCTTCTCGAAACCGACGCCAGCACCTGGCGCGGCGCGTCGTAGATTCCATTGTGGCGCCCGAGGTAACACGGATCGTGATACGTCACCGAATCCACCTCCTGCTTCAGCTTCAGTCTGCCGCTCCGGAGCAGTTGCTGGATGAACTCGGCGTGGTGAACGACTGCGTACTTCCCGCCAAAGTCGGGATACTCGTTGGCCAAGGTATTGAAGCAGTGTGGGCACGTCGTGATGATCTTCCGGATCTCGTACTGCTGGAAGAGTTCGACGTTGGTCTTGGCGCACATCTGAAAGGTCAGCTCGCCGCCCGCGCGCCGGGCGGGATCACCGGTGCAGGACTCCTCCGCGCCGAGCACGGCGAAATCGACCCCGGCGGCCTGCAAGACTTTGACGAAAGCGCGCGTCACTTGGATGTTGCGATCGACCAGCGCGCCGGCGCAGCCGACCCAGAAGAGATACTCCGCCGTATCGCCGCGGCCGTAGACCTTGAGGTCGAGGTCCTGAAACCACTCTTCCCGCTCGTGCGCGGCGCCGGCGAACGGATGCCCGCGTTCATCGATGTTCTTCAGAAACGTCTGCGTCTCGTCGCTCATCTTGGATTCGGTCATCACCAGGTAGCGGCGCATGTCGATCATCTTGGGGATGTGTTCGATATACATCGGGCACTCTTGCTGACAGGCTCCGCACGTGCGGCAGCCCCACAGTTCATCTTCCAGCACCGCCGGCCGCAACGGGCCCTCGGCGGCGTCACCGAACAGGGGCGCCTGTTCGGTGTCCGGTGCCGCGCCGCTCCCCGCTTGTGCCGCCAACAGCGACGGCCCGACTGCGCTCAGGTGATCGCGCAGGTTGCGAATGAGCAGCCGCGGATTCAGCTGGGAGCCCCCTAGCGTGGCCGGGCAGACCGACTCGCACCGGCCGCAATTCACGCAAGCATCGAGATCGAGCAGGCTCTTCCAGGAATACTGCTGGATCGCCTTAGCGCCGAGAACGGGCTCGCTCTTCCCGTCCTCGGCTTCCAGCATCGCTTCGATATCCGGATACGGCAGCGCGAGGCCGCGATTGAGATTGCGGAAAAAGATGTTCAAGGCGCCGTAGACGATGTGGTTGAGCTTTCCGGCGGAGAGGTAGCCGATGAAGGCGAATGCTGTGACGGCGTGAAACCACCAGCTACCGCGGTGCATGAACCGCAACGTCGGCTCGCTCAGTCCTTGCAGGGAAAGCGCGACCAGGTAACCGCCGGGAGACCAGCGGGCTAGAGCGGGATTGCCGTGCAACTCCGTCGCGGCCATTCGGAAACCTTCGGTCGCGAAGCCTTGCAGGAAAAGCAGCAGCAAGAGCCCCAGCGCAACGCTGTCCTCCGTCAGAGAGACGACATGTCTTGGGCGCATGACCGTGCGCCGGACAAGGGCCATCGCCAGCCCGACGATCGCCAGCAGGCCGAAGCTGTCGCTCAGCAACGAGTACCAGCGATACGTCGCCCCTTGCAGGAAGTGGATTCCGCTCCATTCCTGCAAGCTGATCAGCGAGGTGGCGACCACCTGCGCCAGAAAGCCGTAGAAGATGAAGGCGTGCATCAAGCCGGGATACGGCTGGCGCCACTGGCGATGCTGCCCGAAAATCTCGAGCAGCAAGCCCGTCAGCCGCTCGGGAATGCGATCCCAGCGTGTTTCACTACCGCCCAGGCGCCAGAGGCGGTAACGGCGATACACGCCACCGGCGAACACTGCTGCGGCGACGGCGAGAAAGAGATAGAGCAGCGCGCCGCCGGCGATGTTCCAATAGATCTCGCGCGTTTCAGCCACGGCTACGCTTCACAATGATTCCGGGTCTTGGCAGCTCACTCGGCCGCGACGCCGGTCAGCTCCTCGAACGCCGCGAGGGCCTCGCCGGCCATGTCGAACACGATCTGGCGTGCCGGCTTCATCGCCTTGACGAAGCTGACACCTTGGCCCGCGGCTTCGGTCATCAGATCGCCGCGGCGATGGTCGTTGGCCCCTTGGATGTAATCGGAGCTGAGCAGCATCTGGTACGGCGCCGGCAAGATCGGGGGCGCCTCGGGCTTCGCCCACGCTTCCGTCCACGGGCACTTGAGGATACGCATCGGCATTCCGGAAATGCTCTTGGAGTACACGGTGTCGTCGGACGTCGCGGCGAGGAGCTTCTCCTTGACGATCATATCCGAGTCCGATTCGCGCGAAGCCAGCCAGAGCGTCCCCGTCCACACACCGGCAGCGCCGAGGCAGAGCGCCGCGGCGAGGTGCCGGCCAGTGGTGATGCCGCCGGCCGCGATCACCGGGACATCGCCCGCGATCGCCGCCACCTCGGGCACAATCGAGAAGGTGCCGATCGGCCCGGTGTGCCCCGCCGCGTCGTAGCCCTGCGCAATGATGGCATCGACGCCGGCCTCGATCTCGCGCTTGGCCTGACGGGTCTTGCCGATCAGACCGAAGACTTTGATCCCGCGCTCGTGCATGGCCTTCAGAATGAACTCGGGGCTGCCGAGCCCGGAGGTGAAGACCGGGACGCGCTCGTCCAGGATCACCTCCAGTTGCTTGCGGGCAATCTCCTGGTTGAGACCGCCCCACTGGTGCAACGCTACCTGTCCTTTCGGATCGGGTACGTTGTACTTCTCCTTGATGGCCCGAGCGAACTTGCGCTGGGGCTCGGGAATCTTGGCCAGCAACTCGTCCAGCGTGTCCTTGGGCGGCACCGAGGCCGGGAGGACCAAGTCGATGCCGAAGGGCTTGCTGCCGACCCGCTCGCGAATCCACTTGATATCGGCGGCGATCTCGTCGGGGGTGTGCATCGCTTCGCCGAGGACGGCGAACCCGCCGCTGTTGACGACCGCGTTCACGACATCCTTGCAGTGCGTGAAGGCGATGATCGGGAACTCGATCCCCAGCATATCGCAGAGCTTGGTGTGCAACGGGTTCTTGGCCATGTTTCATTCCTGCCGCGCCGCGCGAAAGACGCTGGGGCGTACCGTGCCAGTTCGCCGGGGGCCGCGGACTTGGGCGAGAGACTAACAAACGTTAGTTTCACAGGTCAAGGGCATCGTTCGGGTAGAAATCCCGAACCGTGCGGTACGGGCCGAGAGGTGCGCCCTGCCCGGAGGCCAAAACACAACAGCCGGGGCTGCTGGCCCCGGCTGTTGTGGGTGAAGCGCTGCGAGCGGCAGAGCCGCGGCGCGCGATCAGGAGGCGGTGAAGTTGTAGGCGAGCTGGAGACCGAAGGTGCGCGGGTCGCCGTACTGGTTGACGGCCCAACCAAGCTGCGGGCCGAAATCAACGCCGAAGGTGCGGTACTTGCGGTCGAGCAGATTGTGGGCAAACACCGCCACGTCTAGGCTTCCGTGCTGCAGCGGAATGCCGGCCAGTTGCACGCGGCCGTTGAGTAGCCCGTAGTCGCCCTGGTTGTTGACGTAGTGCTCATCAACCAGGAACACGACGTCGTCCTGCCAGTAGGTGTCCATGTGCGCCGAGAACGTTCCCCTGTCCGTTGGTGGTGCGGTGTATGAGAGCCCGACCGTAACGGCGTGCTTGGGTGTGAGCACGAACTGGCGCTGGTCCGAGACGTCTATCCGCTCGGGGTTGCCCTGGGAATCGAGCACGGGATTGCCCATGGCGTCGAGGGCTTGTTCCATGAACTCCTTGTAGGTTGGATCGATGTAGCCGTAAGTCACGGAAGCCTCGATGCCGCGCAGGGGCACGGCGACCACTTCAAGCTCGCTACCCCAGATGTTAGCGGACGCGGCATTTTGCAGCGTTGACACCGCACCGCCGTACTGGCTGGCGCGGAATACCGCCACCTGTAGGTCATGGTAGTCGCTGAAGAACATCGAGGCATTCACCTGTAGGCGGTTGTCGAGCCACTGCGACTTGATGCCGCCCTCGTAAGCCTCCAGGGTTTCCGGGTCGTAGTTCTGGGCAAAAGCCTCTTCGGTCGTCGCGCGACCGTTGAAGCCGCCGCTCTGGAATCCGCGGCTGGCCCGGACATAGAACATGAAGTCGTCGGTCGCCTGGAACGCGATGCTCCCCATCGGGGAGACGGCATCCCAACCGCCGAAGGCTCTACCGTGGGCCACCGAGAAGTTCTTGAACGACGGGATTCCGACGTTGCAGATGTTGGTGAATTGCCCCGGGTTGTTTCGATCGGGGACCATGATGGCGTAGCAGGAGTACTGCTTGCCGTGATGGACTTGCTCTTGCGTGTAACGAACACCAAGAGTGAGGCTGAGCCTGTCGTCCAAGAACGGAAACGTGTAGGTCCCCTGCGCATAAGGGGCATACGAGCGAACGTTGAAAACGTCGTTGTAGGCAAGATTGGTTGCGCCGCCGTAAAGGACTTGCCCGCTCTGCTCGTCGCCGTGCTCGCCATAGTAGTAACCGCCCAGCACCCACTTGAGGCGCGGGAAGGTGCCGAGGAGCTGGAGTTCCTGGCTCCAATAGGCGACGTCGTGGTGCAGCTCGAAGTCCCCGTAATGCAGCGGGCTACCGTCGACGTCCTGATCCTCTTGTTGGGTGAAAGTTCGATAGGAGGAAATCGACTTGAGCGTTACGTTTGACGACTCATCCGGTTTCGCCAGGTCAAACGCCGCCGTCACGGTATGCGCGCGCGCATTGCCATGGTTCACCTGCTGCCGGTAGGGACCCCTGGTTACGTCGTTTTCCAAGAGCGAGTTGTTGGCGATTGCATCGGCCCGATCTGCCTCTATATACGGGACAAGGGGCTGGGCGCCCGGAGCGTTAGGGTAGACGTAGGTCAGCTGCGAGGCCGACGGGTTCTCCACGTGACGGCGGTACTCGAAGTTGTAGTCTATCGTGGCGCTCTTGGCCGGTTCCCAGCGCAGCGAGGTGCTGGTAGCGACACGGTCCAGGTTGGCAAAGTCGCCCGAGCCGCCCCGCTGTTTCCTGCCGGTCGTCGGATCCGTGTAGTAATCGCCGGTATTGTCATAGAAGCCGTCGCGTGAGCGGTAATCCGCCACCTGTCTCAGGTTGAGGGTGCCGAAGCCCTCTGACTCGGCCAACCCGCCTTTGCCAATTACGGGGGTATTGAGGATCACGCTGCCCTTGAATTGCTCGTAATTGCCGACCTCGGTCTTGGCGCTGATCGACTTCTCGGACGTAGGTTTCTTGGTGATGAAATTGACCGCGCCGCCGTTGGCGTTTCGGCCCCACAGGGTTCCTTGCGGCCCGCGCAGCACTTCGATGCGCTCGATGTCCGACAGCTCGGCATTCGCCGCCGACGACTTGGCGATGTAGACGCCATCGGTATAGAGGCCCACCTTCGGCTGATTGGTGATGATCGGATCGGTTCTGATCACACCTCGCATGTTGACGGTTACTCCGGTGCTGCCGCCGACGTTTGGGTGCATGTGGAGATTGGGCGCCACTTGTCCGAGGTCGATCACATCCCTAATGCCCTTCTCCTCGATGGCCTCGCTGGTAATCGCGGTAACCGAGACCGGTGTTTCCTGTAGGCTCTCTTCGCGTTTTTCCGCGGTCACGGTGATCTCTTCGACCCCGACCTCCATCCCGGCTTCCGGCTTGTCCCCGGCCTTCTTCTTGGCCTGCGCCCAGGTTTGCCCTGGCAGCCCAAATGCCACCGCCGCCGCTACCGTGAGGATGACAGCCCGCCTCGATGTGAACATCATTCTTCCTCCTCCTTCCTTACACGCCAAACACGCCAAACGCGCGTACCTGCACGCCGCACCAAATGCCCGAATCGACTGGAATGTGCAAGGGAATCGCGCCACCCCAAACCACAAAACCACCCCCCAGCGCGGCGCGCGGGCGGCGGTTTTGGCGACAGGCACCCCCGCGGAGATCAGCCCGTAGCCGCGTGAGCACCAGCTGCACGCGCTCGCCAGCGAGCCTCAAGATCGGCATGCGTAAAGACCGCGGCTAGCGGAACATCCGGCCCGGCTTCGAGCCGGATGTTTTCCATCCCGTTCTCTTCCTGACGGTCGATCAGGGCCACAACCCCGACCACACGCAGCCCCTCTTCGCGGCAGCGTCTGATGGCGTCGATGGTCGAGCCGCCGGTGGTCACGACATCGTCGAGCACCACCACCTTCGAGCCGCGCTCCGCGCACCCCTCGATCCACTTCTTCAGACCGTGCGCCTTAGGCTCTTTGCGCACCGAGAAGACATCGACGCGGCGGCCTTGCAGTTGGCAATGGAACGCGGTCGGTGCCGCTATCCAATCCGCACCCATCGTCAGTCCGCCGACCGCGTCGGCCTCCGGCGGTAGCAGGCTCGCAACCACCTGACCCACCAGCGGCATGGCCTCGCCGCACATGGTGGTCGCCTTGCAATCGACGTAGAAGTTGCTGAGCTTGCCCGAAGCCAGCCGAAACGACGGCGAATCGGCGTGGCGATACGAGCGGGCAATCAGCAGATCCAGCAGCTTCGTCTTCACCATACGGCTCTCCGCGCTCGGCGTCCTTTAGCCCAAGCAACCAGAGCGCGCCAGCTTGCGCCGGGCCCGGCCCCTTGCAAGTGCGCAGGGGAATGCTTAAGTCAGGCGCCGCACAACTTCGGGTATTTCCAGGAAAGGAGTCTCGCTATGCCCGCCAAAACCATTCATCTCCACGAAAAAGCGCGTGAAGGCTTGCTCACGGGCGCCAACCTACTCGCCGATGCCGCCCGGGTCACCTTGGGGCCGCGCGGGCGCAATGTGCTGATCGAGAAAGCGTTCGGTGCTCCGTTGATCACCAAGGACGGGGTGACGGTGGTCAAGGAAATCGAGCTCGAAGGCAGGTTCGAGAACATGGGCGCCAAGATGGTACGCGAGGTGGCCCAAAAGACCGCCGACGCCGCCGGTGACGGCACCACCACCGCTACCGTCTTGGCTCGAGGAATTTTGCGCGAAGGCCTGCGCTTGGTGGCCGCCGGCGTTGATCCGATGGAGCTCAAGCGCGGCATCGACCTCGGAGTCGAGGCCGCCGTGGGCTCGATCAAAGACCAGAGCCGGCCTGTCAAAGGCCGAGCCAACATCGCCCAAGTGGGCACCATCGCTGCCAACGGCGACCGCGCCATCGGCGATATGTTGGCTGAGGCCATGGACAAAGTCGGCAAGGATGGCGTCATCACCGTCGAAGAAGCCAAGAGCTTGGATTCCACGCTCGATCTGGTCGAGGGCATGCAGTTCGACCGCGGCTACCAGTCACCGTACTTTGTCACCAATCCCGAAAAAATGATCGCGGAGCTCGATGACCCGTACATCCTTCTGCACGAGAAGAAGATCTCGAATATGCGCGACCTGCTGCCGCTGCTCGAGAAAATCGCGCAATCCGGCCGCCCGCTGCTGATCATCTCGGAGGAGGTTGACGGCGAAGCGCTGGCGGCACTGGTAGTCAACAGGCTGCGCGGTACGCTCAAATGCGCGGCGGCCAAGGCGCCGGGCTTCGGCGACCGGCGCAAAGCGATGCTGGAGGACTTGGCGATTCTCACCGGCGGACAGGTGGTGGCCGAGGAGTTGGGCATCAAGCTCGAAAACGTCACGCTCAAGGACCTGGGCCGCGCCAAGCGCGTCGAGCTCGATAAGGACAACACCACTGTGGTCGGTGGCGCCGGCAAGAAAGACACGATCGAGGGCCGCATTAGTCAGATTCGTGCCCAGATTGAAGAGACGACCTCGGACTACGACCGCGAGAAGCTGCAAGAGCGGTTGGCCAAGCTCGCCGGCGGCGTCGCGGTGGTGCGCGTCGGCGCTGCGACCGAGGTGGAAATGAAGGAAAAGAAATCCCGCGCTGACGACGCCATGCATGCCATCAAGGCGGCGGCCGAAGAAGGCATCGTACCCGGCGGCGGGGTGGCGCTGGTGCGCGCCCAAGCGGCGCTCGACAAGGTGAAGGCGGAGGGAGAACGGGGGCACGGTCTGGCCATCGTCCGCCGGGCGATGGAGGAGCCCCTGCGCCAACTGGCCACCAACGCCGGCCACGAAGCGTCGGTGGTGGTTGCCAAGGTGCGCGATGGCGCCGACGACTTCGGCTTCAACGCCATGAGCGGCGAGTTCGAGGCGCTGTTCAAGGCCGGGGTCATCGATCCTGCCAAAGTGGTGCGCACGGCGCTGCAGAACGCCGCCAGCGTGGCCAGCCTGATGATCACTACCGAAGCCGCGGTGGCTGAAAAACCCAAGAAGAAGAAAGCGGCGGGCGCGCCGGCACCGGCTGAGGACTACGATGAGGAATACTAGACCCGCGGGCGAGAAAGGGCTTTTTGCCCTTTCCGCGGCGGTTGCCCCTTGCGGCATAAGGGGTTTTGTGCAAGAAGCGAGGACGAAACAGGAAACCCACGCCACAATGGCGGGAAGGAGGTCAAGTATGCGGGTAAGAAAAGGGTCACGCGTAGCGGTCGCGGTGGTCGGGTCGGTGCTCCTCGCCGGAGTGACGGCGGGATGCACGGCGCAAAAGGCGGAAATCGATCCGGCTCAAATGACGCGGATCGAGAACGCGGCCAGCAAGGCCGAGTCGGCTGCGCTCAAAGCCGAAGCGGCTGCCAAGAGTGCAGCCGATGCGGCGGCACGTGCCGAGGCTGCAGCCCAGCGGGCGCAGGCCATGTTCGACAAGGGCATCAGGAAGTAGAAGCATCTGTCTGTATTGGCAAGGAAGGCGGTCCGTCTCGGATCGCCTTTTTTGCTTTTGGCGGCCTTGGGTATCGCTGCGACGCCGCCAGGCTCATTTCTGTACCAAGTTCGCGGCTGCGCTTGGCCGCCCTACATGCTTGCGATGCGCCGGGTGGCTGAGTAGAAGCCGCTGGGATGACCAAGGAGAGCAGCAGCCCGCTACCGGCGCAGTTGCCGGCCGCATCGGTGCCGCGGCCGGGCTGGCAGGATTGGCTGCGCTACTGGGGCACAGTGGCAGCCTGGATGACAGTCATCGCCATGCTGTCATCCGACGCGTTTTCAGCAACGAACACCAACCGCTACCTCGATCCGCTGCTGCGCTTCTTGTTCCCAGGCATCTCGACGAGCCAGATCCTGCTCGCCCACACCCTCGTGCGCAAGAGTGCGCACTTTGCCGAATTCCTTGTCCTCGGCCTACTGGTCTTCTGGGCCTCTCGCCGGGGCCGTCCGCCGCGCTGGCGCTGGCGTTGGATGGTGCAGGCGCTGGTGATAGCGGGTGGCTACGCCTTGCTCGACGAGTTGCGTCAGGCCTTCGTCCCCAGCCGAACCGCCTCGTTCGCCGATAGTGGCGTCGATTCCCTCGGTGCATTGGTCAGCCAGTCCCTGGTTTATCTGCGCTATCGCTGGCTGATGCGGTGGAGCTAAACCGTGAGCGAGCGGGGCAAGCGCCAGCGCCGGAAGGCGGCACGCCTCGGCGTGCTGCTGCGTCCGGAGCGGGAACTGTGGCGCCTGGGCTATCGGCTGGTGGCGGGTGTTGATGAGGTCGGCGTCGGACCACTGGCGGGTCCAGTGGTGGCGGCGGCGGTGGTATTTCCGCCCGAGGTGAGCATCCCCGGTGTTGACGACTCGAAGAAACTCACGCCGGCGGCGCGCGAGCGCCTTGCCGAGGCGATTCGGGCGCAGGCGCTGAGTATCGGAGTCGGGGTGGTCGGTGTCGCCGACATCGATCGGCTCAACATCTACCACGCCGCCCTTGAAGCGATGCGCCGGGCGGTGCTGGAACTCACGCTGGTGCCGGCGCACCTGCTGGTGGATGCCCGCCACGTGCCCGGCCTCGACATCCCGCAGCTGGCGCTGGTCAAAGGCGACGCTCGCAGTTTTTCCATCGCCGCCGCCTCAATTGTGGCCAAGGTGGCGCGTGACCGCATGATGGTGGCACTCGATGAACAGTACCCCGTATATGGCTTCGCCTCTCATATGGGCTACGGCACTCGCACCCATCGCGAGGCCATCGTTCGCTACGGGCCGTGCCCCGCTCATCGCCGCTCGTTTGCGCCGGTAAGCCAACTACCGCTTCCCGGCCTGTGACGCATGGCCGAAGGCGGCGAGTTTGCCTATAATCCCGCGCGAGACTCCACCATGGCGATCGAGATCACCTTGCCGAAGCTGACCGACACGATGGAGGAGGCCACCGTCGTGCAGTGGCTGAAACAGGTCGGCGAAGCGGTGCAGGCCGGTGAAATCATCGCCGAGGTTGAGACCGACAAAGCCAACATGGAGCTGGAGTCCGCCGCCTCGGGAATATTGGCGGAAATCAGGGTCGCCGAGGGCGAGACGGCCCGGGTGGGTGCGGTGCTGGCTTTGGTTGATGCGACGGCAAGATCTGCGACCGCCGCGCCGCCGACACCGCCACGCCCGGCCGTGGAATCAGCCCGCCCGGCGCCGGCCAAGGCGCCGCGGCCGGCGAAGCCCACACCGCCGCCCCCGCCGCAGCCCGTAGCTGCAAGCGCTCCTGCGGCCGGTCGGGTCGAGTTGTCGAAGATGCGACTCACCATCGCCCGCCGCATGGCCGAGGCCAAACGCGACGTGCCGCACTTTTACGTTACCCGCGAAATCGAAATGGACGAGGCTATGCGCCTGCGCGCCGCGCTCGAAGCCACAGGGCGGATCGAAGGCCCGCTCACCGTGACGCACGTGCTCATCAAAGCGGTAGCGGTGGCGCTGCAACGTTGCCCGCGCCTCAATGCTTCGTGGGACGACGGTGCACTGAGGTTTTCCGAGCACGTCAACGTCGGCATCGCCACGGCCGTCGAGGACGGCCTGCTTGTCCCGGTCATTATCGGCTGCGAGCATCTGGGGCTGCCAGCGATTGCCGCCGCGGCACGCCAGCTGGGCGAGAAAGCCCGCGGCGGCCGCTTCAGTGCAGACGAGATGCTGGGCGGCACCTTTACCATCTCCAATCTCGGCATGCTCGAAGTCGATGAGTTCGCGGCCGTGATCAATCCACCCCAGGTGGCGATTCTGGCGGTCGGGACGGTTAGAGCCCGGGCCGTGGTGCGGGCCGGCCAACTGGCGGCGGCGCAGACGATGCGGGTCACCCTTTCGTGCGATCACCGCGCGCTCAACGGCGTCGAGGCTGCGCAGTTTCTTGCAGAACTCAAGCAGTTGCTGGAAAACCCACTGGTGCTGGCGATCGGTTGATGGCAATGACCTTGGTGGTGCAAGAACTCGGACGGATCGAGTACGGACGCGCGCTGGCGCTACAGCAAGAGCTGCTCGCCGCGCGCCTGGCGGAGCACGTGCCAGATCAGCTGCTGCTGCTGGAGCACGACCCCGTCTACACCCTCGGCCGTGGCGCTGACGCGGCGGATCTGTGCGGTGCCGACGAGCGGCTCGGGGTACCGGTATTTCGCGTAGGCCGCGGTGGTGGCGTGACGTTTCACGGCCCGGGGCAGCTGGTGGCCTATCCCATCATCAAGCTCGGCAGTGGCCGCCGCGACGTGCACCGCTACATGCGCTGCCTCGAGGACGTCGTCATCGCTACATGTTCCGAATTCGGCGTTGTGGCCGAGCGCTGTCCCGATACCACCGGCGTATGGGTGGGGGAAGCGAAAATCGCCTCACTAGGTGTCGGCCTGCGGCGCTGGGTGACCTATCACGGCCTGGCGTTGAATGTGGCGACGGACTTGCGCTTCTTTCGCGCGATCGTGCCGTGCCGGATGCCCGCGCTGCGGGTGACCTCGTTGGCTGAATTGCTTGCGGTTGTGCCATCGCTGCCTGAGGTTGGCGCGGTGCTGGCGCGACGCTTCCGCGAGACGTTCGAAACCAGCCAGCCCGGGGAGGCCGCTGCATGAGTGACCCCACGATCGAGGCCGCGCCGGGGGGCCGGCGCCACCCGGAGTGGCTCAAGGTGCGGGCACCGAGCGGGGAAGCGGTCCATGACACCAAGCGCGTCATACGCGGGCTCCAGCTGCACACGGTATGTGAAGAAGCGCGCTGCCCGAACGTCGGCGAGTGCTGGGGTCATCGCACCGCGACCTTCATGCTCATGGGCGAGGTTTGCACCCGCAACTGCGGTTTTTGCGCAGTGACCCATGGCCGCCCGGCGACCCTGGATCCGGATGAGCCACGCCGGGTGGCCCAGGCCGTGGCCCAGCTCAACCTGCGCCACGTGGTGGTGACCTCAGTCGATCGCGACGACTTGCAGGATGGCGGGGCTCAGCACTTCGCCGACACCGCCTGTGCCATCAAGGCGCAGCGCCCCGATTGCCGGGTGGAACTGCTCATACCCGATTTCCAAGGCGACCAGCGTGCGATCGACACGGCGACCGACGCGCCCATCGATGTCCTCAATCACAACCTCGAAACCGTGCCGCGGCTCTATAGGCGCGTACGCCCAGGATCCCACTACCAGCGCTCGCTGGCCCTGCTGCAGCGAGCCCACGAACGCAGGCCGGGGCTGCTGACCAAGACCGGCTTAATGCTGGGCTTGGGCGAGCAGCGGGCGGAAATGCTGGCCGTTTTTGCCGATCTTCAGGCCGCGGGCTGTGCGATTTTGACCCTCGGGCAGTACTTGCGGCCGAGCGCCGAGCACCTGCCGGTAGAGCGGTACGTGCCGCCGCCGGAGTTTGCCGAATTGGGGCGCGCAGCCGCTGAATTCGGCTTCCGCCACGTCGAATCCGGACCCTTAGTGCGCAGCTCCTATCACGCCTGGAAACACGTCGGATGACGCTCCTTGGGTAGACACCGGCGCAGTTTTCTGCAATTGTCCGCCGGGTTTAGAGAGCTGACCAGCTGAGGGTATAGATGATGAAACTGTACGACCATCCGGACTGCCCGTTCTGCCACAAGGTCCGCGTGGTTCTGGCAGAAAAGGAACTCGAGCACGAGAAGTTGTTCGTCGACCTGCGCGCGGGCGAGCAGCGCAACCCGGAGTTCCTCAAGCTCAATCCCTACGGTAAGGTGCCGGTGCTGGTCGACGAAGACCTGGTGGTTTACGACTCCACCATCATCAATGAGTACCTCGAGGACGAGTACCCGTTGCCCCACCTGCTGCCGGAAGACTCGGCGGGGCGGGCGCGCGTGCGGATGCTCGAGGATTACTGCGATAATTCGTTCTTGCCGGTGGCCGGGCTAGTCCTGGCCGAGATGGCCAAGCCTGAGGCTGAGCGCGACGCCGAGAAGCTCAAGCGCTATCAGGGAGAAGTCAGCCGCGCCTTGGTACGCGTCGAAGGCCTGCTCGACGGCAAGGAATACCTGGTCGGCGAGTTTTCGCTGGCGGATATTGCCTTTGTGCCGCGGGTCCTGGTCCTGCCGCAGCTGGGGGTCGAGTTGGACGCACGGCTGCGCCAGGTAGCCGCTTGGATCCAGCGCCTGCGCCAGCGGCCCAGCATTCAGGCCCTCGGCCTGTAATCGCGACTCCGCAACTTCTTCATCTCAAGTAGCGCTGACGCGCCGCCCCAGCGATGGCGCTGGTAGTGGCGTTGGCGGCCTGCTGCGCACGCCCCGATATTGACGTAGCTCTGGAAAGCTGATTGATCGCTACCATCGACACAGTGAGTTGGTGTGTGGCCGGAGCGGGTGACCGCGCCGGCGGCACCCATCGGGAGGATGGCTACGATGCAAGTGCTTGACGGGCTATTCCGCTGGCTGCATGTGCTGGCGGGAATCGTATGGATTGGGCATCTCTACTTCTTCAACTTCGTGAACGCGGGATTCGTGGCGACGCTGGACGCGGAGACCAAGAAGAAAGTGGTGCCGGAGCTGATGCCGCGGGCGCTCTATTGGTTCCGCTGGGGGGCGGCCTGGACTTGGAGCACCGGGGTGCTGCTGCTCTTGGTGGTCTATTACCCGTACTCGTCGTTGATGTTCGAGGGCGATGCCGGCTGGGGTGTGCCGGCCTTCGCCATGATTGCGGTGGTCTTTCTCGGGGTGTTCGCCTACGACGTGCTGTACCGGGGGCCGCTCAAGGATCTGCGCAACGGCTTCATCGGGGGCGTGGTGCTGGCGACGGCGATGATCTTGGCGATGAAATACGTCGCCGGCTTCAGCTACCGCGCCTACGCCATCCATCTCGGGACGTTGTTCGGGACCGCGATGGCGTTTAACGTCTGGTTTCGTATCTGGCCGGCGCAGCAGAAGATCATCGCCGCCACCAAGAACGGCGAGGCCCCTGATGCAGCGCTGGTGGCGTTGGCCGGCTTACGCTCGCGCCACAATACCTACATGTCGGCAGCGCTGGTGTTCATGATGGTGAGTCAGCACGCCACCTGGGCGGCGAACCCGTTTATTCTCGCCGCCGTGGTTCCGGTCGCCTGGGCCCTGGTCTACCACCTCTATGATCGCGCCCCGAAGGTCAAAGGCTTCTAGCGGCCACCGGCCATTGCGCCGGGGTTAAGCGTGGCGCCCCTCGCCCCGGCTCCCGGCTGCTCTCACTTCGCCTTCTCGGCGGTGAAAGTGAACGCGACCTCTCGGGTTTCTTTCTGACCGAGAGCGAGGGTGGCGCTGCGCACGCCGAAACGCTCGTGCCACGCCTCGATGACGTACTCCCCCGGCGGCACCTGCTTGAACTCGAAGCGTCCGTCCGCACCGCTCACCGCCGCGTACGGGTGATCGAAGACGCCGAGGTAGGCCGCCATCCACGGGTGAACGTCACACTTGAGTTCAATGACGTTCTCGGGCTTGGCCACGGTGATGGTGCGGTTGGTCCCCTTGGCGGCAAGCATGAAGTTCCAACCCCGCTGCGCCTTCGGCGAGCTGCGGACGTTGTGCGCGAGCGGGTCGCTGTTGAGAAAACGCACCGGCTGTCCGGCCTGCGCCACCGCCACGCGCGGCACGAATAGGCAACCGACTTGGTCGATGACGACGGGGGTGTCGGGGACCGCAAAGCCGCGCTCTCCAAGCCCTTGCTTGACGTAGACGACTACATTCTGGAGCTTGCCGTTGTTGACCAGCACGTCGCCGGCGGACACCGGCCCCGTATGCTGCTTGGCACAGTCGGCCCACGCGCCCAGCTGCAGCTGCTTTGACGGCGGCACCGGCCCGGCAAACTGAACCTCACCCACGATCGCGCCCACCGCGTCCAAATCCAAGGGCGTCACCGGCCGCCGCGCCACCGCTTGCTCGCTGTCTTGGCAGGCGGCTGCGAGGACGGCGAGCAGAGCAGCGACCAACGGCAACGCTCTCAGCATGTCGGGCTGCCTCATGACCGTTGTCTACGGGGTCGCACCAGCCCGCGCAAGGTGGCCGCAACGCCCGAATACCGGGCTTGACATGGCGCCTGACTTCGGGGATAAGAGTAGCCAAGTAGGAATAATTCCTGATAAGGAGGAGAAACCAACATGGCGAAGAGTCTCAAGGGCACCAAAACGCACGAAAACCTCAAAGCCGCCTTCGCGGGCGAGTCGCAGGCCAACCGGCGCTACCTGTATTTCGCGCGCCGCGCCGACATCGAGGGTTACCCCGATATCGGCGGCCTGTTTCGCGATACCTCGGAGGCCGAGACCGGGCACGCATTCGGGCACTTGGACTTCTTGCGCGAAGTCGGTGACCCGTGCACCGGCGCCCCGATCGGCGACACGGAGCAAAACCTGAAGTCCGCGGTCGAGGGCGAGACCTACGAGTACAGCGAGATGTACCCCGGTTTCGCCAAGAGCGCCCGCGGCGAAGGCTTCGAAGAGATCGCCGAGTGGTTCGAGACCCTGGCGCGGGCGGAAAAATCCCACGCCGGGCGCTTCCAGAAGGGCCTCGACACCTTGTCACTGTAAGCGGCGCCTCGCCCGTGGAGATATGCAAGAGTCGCCGCCCCGGCGGCGGCTCTTGCTTGCTCCGGGTCTCGCTGCCGCTCACTGCAAGGATGGCTTGATTATGCAACCCGTTACCCTCGACGAGATTGTCGGCCTCGACCGCTATGAAGCCATGCGCGAAGAGTTTCGCCGGCACATCATCGACCTGAAGAAGCAGCGGCGCGTCAGCGTCGGCGACTACATCACTTTCATCTTCGAGAACCGCGACACGGTCCGTTTCCAGATTCAGGAGATGCTGCGCGCCGAGCACATCGCCGACCTCGACAAGATCCGCGCCGAGGTCGACTGCTACAACGAGTTGCTGCCGCGCCCCGGTGAACTGAGCAGCACGATGCTCATCGAAATCACCGAGCAAGAGCAGATCCGCCAGCGCCTGCTCTCCCTCCAGGGCATCGAGCAGGCGGTTTACTTCGAGGTGAACGGCCAAGTGGTGCGCGGGCAATTCGAGGCCGGCCGCAGCCAAGAAGACAAGCTTAGCGCGGTGCAGTACGTGCGCTTCGACCTCGACGCCCGTGCCCGCGCCGCCTTCATTGACGGGCACGGGCCGGTGCGGCTGGTGGTTGATCACCCGAACTACCGGGCGGCGACGCTGCTGGGCGAAGCCGTACGTCGCTCGCTGGCGGACGACCTCGCTTGTGAGTGAGCCGACATGTCCCGGACTGCCGCCCCCGCTCCGGTGAAGAGCCGGCGCACGCGCCAATTGGATGCGACCTACGAGGTCGTGCGGGAAGCTCACGATCATCCAACGGCAGAGGAGGTCCACCACCGCGTTCAGCGGCAAGTACCGCGCGTGAGTCTGGGCACGGTTTACCGCAACCTGCAGAAGCTGGCAGCTGAAGGCCGAGTTCAGACGGTGCAGCTGGCGCGGCGCAGCACGCGCTTCGACGGCATGGTGGCGGCGCACGAGCACTTCGTCTGCGAACACTGCGGCGACATCACCGACTTGCCGGTGACCACCCGCAGCGTGGCGCAGCCGCCACCGCTGAGCCGAGCGGGCTATGCGGTGAACCGCTCGGCGCTGACCTACTACGGCACCTGCCCCTCATGCCGCCACACGCAGCGCCACGCGACTCGGTAGACCGATGCGCTGGCCGCGGGTCATTCCGATCTTTCCCCTGCCCGACGTGGTATTGTTCCCCGGGGTGCCGCTGCCGCTCCACATCTTCGAGCCCCGCTACTGCGAGATGGTGCGCGATGCCAGCAACGGCGCCGCCATCATCGGTATGACCTTGCTGCGCGGCGATTGGCAGCAGGACTATTACGGCTCCCCGCCGATCTTCGCGGTCGGTTGCGCCGGCCGCATGGTCAGTGTCGAGAACCTCGCCGACGGGCGATTTAATATCATGCTGCGCGGCGCCCGCGAGTTCACCATTGTGCGCAAAGTCAGCGGCAAGTCGTACCGCCAAGCGCAAGTCACTTGGCGCCCAGCAGCCGCCAACGTCCGCCTCGATACCGAGCGACGTAACCGGATCAACGATCTCTTGGAACGTTTTCTGGCTGGCGAACCCGAAACCCCCGCGCGCCGGCTGCTCGACGACGAATCGCTGTCCGACGAGTTACTGGTGAACTTCTTCTCCTACGCCGTGGAAGTACCCGGCCTGGAGAAACAGGCGCTCCTGGAGGCTACCTCGCTCGCGCAGCGTGCCCGAAGCTTGTGCACGGTGCTCGAATTCCATCTCGAAGCACGCCGCCTGGGGGCCCAGGGTGCCGGCGCCAGCGAGCGATATCATTAGCGCGCCAGCCACCTTGACAGCACGGCGGCCGCCCCATAGGTGACTGGCGGAGTCCGGTGTATGGCAGTAACCCGACGCGATGAGCTGACGTTCGTGGAGCGCTGGTACCTGCGCGAGATAGCCCGCGGGTTGGCGGTGACCACCTACCGGTTCTGGCGCAATCTAACGCTGCATGTCTTACACGCGGCCGGTATCGCCAAAGAGACCAAAGCCGCGATCACGGTGCAGTACCCCGAAGAGCATAAACGCTACGAGGATAACTTCCGCGGCAGCCATCGTCTGACGCTCAAGGCCGACGCCTCGGTGCGCTGCACCGCCTGTTTCCTGTGCGCCACCGCCTGCCCGGCGCAGTGCATCTACATCGAAGCGGGAGCCCACCCGGACCCGACGGTGGAGAAGTTCCCGCTGCGCTACGAAATCGACACGCTGCGCTGCATTTACTGCGGCCTGTGCGTCGAAGCCTGCCCGTGCGACGCCATCCGCATGGATAGCTACGTCCACCCCCGAATCTGGGGCTACCGGCGCGCCGACTTCATCGAAACCAAGGAAGTCTTGATGGCGCGCTCGCAGGTGCTCGCCGAGCGTGGCCGCGACGCCTTGCTCGAAGACCTCCTGGCGACCTATCGCGAGGCCGACAAAGCCGCGTAGTCCATCATTGCCCCCCGGGAGGCGCCGGGCGCGGCGATGGACGTACCGCCGGCACGGGGCTATATTCCGCAGCGTACCGGAAATGCAGACGCGGGGGGACGATATATGGGGAAGAGTTTCAAAGAATTGATGCAAGAAGCCCGGCAAGAGGTGCCGGAGTGGAGTATCGACGAGGTCCGCGCCGGCTTGACCAACGGCGGCGGCTACACCCTGGTCGATGTCCGCGAACGCGAGGAGTACCGCGAAGGCCACTTGCAGGGTGCGCTCTCGCTGCCGCGCGGCTTCCTAGAACTGCGCGCCGAGGAGTTGCTGCCCGACAAACACGCCGCGATCATCGCCTACTGCGCCGGCGGCACCCGCTCGCTGCTGGCCGGCAAGCAGTTGCGCGACATGGGCTATCACAAAGTGATATCGATGGCCGGCGGCTACAGCGCCTGGAAGGGCGCGGGCTATTCCTGGGAGCAGGACTTTCAGTTCACCAAGGATCAGCTCAGCCGGTACAGCCGCCACTTCATCCTGCCCGAAGTCGGCGAAAAGGGTCAGGCCAAGCTGCTGCAAGCCAAGGTGCTGCTCATTGGTGCCGGCGGCTTGGGTTCGCCGGCGGCCTTCTACCTGGCCGCAGCCGGCGTCGGCACCCTCGGCATCGTCGACAACGACGTCGTCGACATGAGCAACCTGCAGCGCCAGATCCTCCACACCAACGATCGCGTCGGCACCCCCAAGGTGGACTCGGCCCGTGCGGCCCTGACCGCGCTCAATCCCGACGTCAAAGTGGTCGGTTTCCAGGAACGACTGACTTCGAGCAACATCCTCGACATCATCAAGGACTTCGACATCGTCGTCGACGGCTGCGACAATTTCCCGACTCGCTATCTGGTCAACGATGCCTGCGTCATGACCGGTAAACCCAACGTGCACGGCAGCATCTTTCAGTTCGAGGGGCAGGCCTCGGTCTTCTATCCCCACAAGGGCCCCTGCTACCGCTGCCTGTTTCCCGAACCGCCGCCGCCGGGGGCGGCTCCGAGTTGCCAGGAGGCGGGCGTGCTCGGCGTGTTGCCGGGGCTGGTGGGCTGCGTCCAGGCGCTCGAAACCATCAAGCTGGTGCTCGGGGTGGGCAAGCCGCTGATCGGCCGCATGGTCTACTTCGATACGCTCAGCATGGAGCTGCGCATCCACAAGCTGCGCAAAGACAAGAATTGCCCGGTCTGCGGTCCGCACCCGACCGTAACCAAACTGATCGACTACGAGGAGTTCTGTGGCCTGCGCGGTGGCGGCCACACGGCCGCGCCGCCGGCAGACACGGCGCATTCAGCGGCGTAAGGTTCGTCCGGATCACGGGCTGTGTTATAACCCGTGTTCAGGTCAGCCGCGGTGAATGGGCTGGGGAGACACCCGGCGAGAGCTGCCACGAGCGCGCCCATGTCGTCTGACAGCAAGGTACGCGAGGAGTGCGGAGTCTTCGGCGTTTTCGGCGTTGCCGCCGCCGCCCGCACAACTTATCTCGGGCTCCACGCGTTGCAGCATCGTGGCCAGGAATCCTCCGGCATGGTCGCCGGTGACGGAGCCCAGTGGCGCCGGCGCGTTGGCATGGGGCTGGTCGATCAAGTGTACGACGAGGACATCGTCAATGACCTCGCCGGCGATGTCGCCATCGGCCACAACCGTTACTCCACCAGCGGCACCTCGACGCTCGATAACGCCCAGCCGGTGGTAATTGGCGACGGCGCCGAGACCGTCGCGCTCTGCCACAATGGCAACTTGCTGCGCCGCGCCTGGCTGGCGCCCGCTCTGCCCGCCGCAACCTCGGATACGCGGTTGCTGGCCGAGGCGGTGCGTACCCTGCCGCGCGACGGCAACTGGCCCGAGCACGCCGCCAACTTGCTCGGGCGCGTCGAAGGAGCGTTCTCGCTGCTGCTGCTGCATCGGCGGGCGCTCTACGCCGTGCGCGATCCTCACGGCTTTCGACCGCTGGTGCTGGGGCGGCTGGACTCCGGCTGGGTGGTGGCGTCGGAATCGTGCGCCTTCGATCTCGTCGGTGCGCGCGTGGAGCGAGAAGTCGAGCCGGGCGAGCTGGTTTGTATCACCGACACCGGAGTCGAGAGCCGCAGCATTGGGATGGCCGCGCCCAGCCCATGCGTCTTCGAGTGGATCTACTTCAGCCGCCCCGACAGCGTCGTCTTCGGGCGCAGCGTCGGGGAGGTGCGCGTGGCGTTGGGGCGCGAGCTGGCGCGCGAAGCTCCGGTCGATGCCGACTGCGTGGTGCCGGTGCCGGACTCGGGCAACTTCGCCGCGCTCGGTTTCGCCCAGGAATCGGCGCTACCGCTGGTGCACGGCTTGATTCGCAACCACTACGTCGGGCGCACGTTCATCGAGCCGGAGCAAGGCGCGCGCGATTTCAAGGCCCGCATCAAGTACAACGTCTACGCCCCGCAGATCAGCGGCCGCCGCGTGGTACTGGTGGACGACTCGCTGGTACGCGGCACCACCATGCGCACGCTCGCGCTCATGCTGCGTGACGCCGGCGCCCGCGCGGTGCATCTACGCGTGAGCGCCCCGCCGCTGCGCCACGAGTGCTTCTTCGGGGTCGACATCCCCGACGAGCGCCTGCTGATCGCGGTCGGGCGTGAAGCGCCGCAGATCGCTCACCTGCTCGGCGTTGATTCCGTCGGTTACCTCTCGCTGGCGGCGACGATGCGCGCGGCACAACCCGAGGGCGCGCTGTGCCACGGCTGTTTTTCCGGCACCTACCCGGTCGCGGTGCGCGCGTCAGAGTAGCTTGGACGGACTAGGTGATTCTGGTAAGGGGTGGCGCGTGCCGCAGACCGCGAGCGCAGTGGGGGCGCGGGGAAGGGAGAGGGCATGAAGCAAATCATCGTACACCAAGAGAAGTGCACCGCCTGCCGCGACTGCGAGGTGGCGTGTTCATTTGTCCACGAAGGCGCCTTCGTGCCGGCGCTCTCGCGCATCCGCGTCAACGATTTCTACGAGCAGCAGTTCTACCTGCCGATGACCTGCGTGCACTGCGCCGACGCACCCTGCGCCCAAGTCTGTCCGACCGTGGCGATTCAAAGGGAGCCGGACGGCCAGGTGCTGGTCCACGATGACCGCTGCATCGGCTGCAAGATGTGCCTGCTGGCGTGCCCGTTCGGGGTCATGGGGTTCCAACCCGCGCGCGGCGTGGCGCAGAATTGTGATCTTTGCCGCACCGTGCCCGAGGGACCGCAGTGCGTGGCGTTCTGCGCCCCGCACGCCCTCGAATACGCCGAGGTGGAGAGCGCCGCCACCGCCAAGCAGAAGATCTACGCCGCCACCATTCAGCAATCCCTGATTGCCCAGTCGCACTAGAGCGGTCGCCGGTGATGGAAGGGCAGTACGTCCTGATCGGCAACAGCGCCGCGGCGCTGGCGGCAATCGACGCCATTCGCAAGTTCGACGGCGGCGGTTCGATCGTGCTGCTTAACCGCGAGCACGGCCCGGCTTACTCGCGCGTGGCGCTGCCCTATTACGTGGCCGGCGAAATGACGCTCGAAGACCTGCTCATCCGCCAGCGCGCGGATTACCAGCGCCTGGGGGTCGAGCTGGTCGAGGACGCCAGCGTTGTCGCCGTCGACGCCGGGGCTAAGCAGGTCGTGCTCGCGGACGGCCGCAAGCTGCGATTCGGCAAGCTGCTGCTCGGCACCGGCTCGGGGTGCAGTATGCCGCCGATCAGCGGGCTCGAGGCCGTGCCGCATCACTACTTGTGGACTCTCGATGACGCCAAGGGCTTGCGGGCCGCGGCCCAGAAGGCGCGCCGTGCCGTGCTCATCGGCGGCGGCTTCATCGGCATGCTGGCGGCCGAGGCCTTGCGCAAGTTGAACCTGCGCCTGACCATCGTCGAGATGGCTTCCCAGTTGCTGCCCCAGCTGCTGGATGCTGAAGGCGGCCGGCGCTTCTCGCAGGCGGTGGCCGAGGCCGGCGTGACCCTGCGCCTCGGCGCCACCGTGGCGGCGGTGGCGGCGAACAACGGCGAAATTACGGTTACGCTCGAAGGCGGCGAAGCACTGCTGGCGGACTTGCTGGTGGTGGCCGCCGGCGTCGAGCCCAACGTCGGCTTTCTGCGCAACGGCCCGTGCGTGGTCAACCGCGGCGTGGTGGTGGACGAGTGGTTGGAGACCGACTGCGCCGACATCTTTGCTGCCGGCGACGTGGCCGAGGTCAAGGACTTCCTCGGCGGCGATCGCACCATTCACGCCATCTGGCCGGCGGCAGTGGAGCAGGGCCGCATCGCCGGCGCCAACATGGCCGGCCAGCGCCTGACTTACGCCGGCAGTCTGGGCATGAACGTGGTCACGCTGTTCAACCTGACGCTGGCGCAACTGGGGCGGTTCCGCGAGGCACCAGGAGACGAAGTGCAGCTGCTCAGCAACACCGCCGCCGCCTACCGCAAAGTGGTTGTGAGTGCCGACGGCGGCATCGCCGGCGCCATGTATTTGGGAGACGAAAACGGCGTGGCGGAAATGGGCGTGATCAATGGGTTGATCAAGCGCCGCGCCAGCTGGCGCGAGTTCGCCGACTACAAGCTGCCGCGCTTCACTTACGCCACCACCATCTACGGCCGCGGCCAGCACGGGCCACGCCCACGTCCGGTGCGCTGATGTGCATCACGGTCAAGTTGCACGCCACGCTGAAGAAGCACTTGCCGGCGCAAGCTACCGGCGATGCCGTCGTCATCGAGGTCGCCGAAGGGGCGACCGTGGCCGATGTCATCCGGCAACTGGGCATTCCGCCCCGGCACGCCGGCATGACGGTGTCGGGCGATGAGTTGCTCGATCCGGCAGCCGTGCTGAAAGACGGGCAGGAGATCAACCTCTTCCCGCCGCTGGCAGGTGGTAGCCGATGACTAGTGCCCGTCATCCGACCCCGCAATCCGGAATCGAGAATGCGCAAGCGTCCGTGCTCCCTGACCTGAAACTCGCCCGCTGTCTCCGCGCCAGCGCTCTCTACCGGCATCCCTTCGCGTGTTGCTCCCTCTCCCCGCATGGTTTTGCGCGGAGGGGGCTACGGTACCGGATCGTGGGGCACTCCGGCGAGCACAAGCGGCGAGTTTCAGCTCAGGGCTGGGGTGAGCTTGTGAGGGGTTCATCTTTCGACCTCACGCGACCCCACGGGGCTGGCTCCTGAAATCGTACGGCCGCCGCGACGCACACCATCTTCGCTCGGAATTTGAGTTGCCAATGAACCCTACAATTTCGACTCTCGACACACTCCGTGCTCGCGCGGCGCGCTTGCGCGCGCACTCGTTGCGCTCGACCGCGGAGGCCGGTTCGGGTCATCCAACCTCGTGCCTCTCGGCCGCCGACATCGTCGCGGCGCTGTTCTTCGATGTCATGCGCTACGATCCGGCCAACCCGCAGCATCCGGCCGCCGACCGCTTTGTGCTCTCCAAGGGGCACGCGGCGCCGCTGCTTTATGCCGCGTGGGCGGAGGCTGGCGCCTTCCCGCCGGAGCGGTTGCTCACCCTGCGGCGCTACGACAGCGAACTGGAAGGACACCCGACGCCGCGTTTCTCCGGAACGGTTGGTGCCACGGGATCACTCGGACAGGGCCTTTCGATCGGAGCCGGCCTCGCCCTGAACGCAAAGCACCTCGAGCGGCTGCCGTACCGCGTCTACGTGCTGCTCGGTGACGGCGAGACGGCGGAAGGCGCGGTGTGGGAAGCCGCGGCCTTCGCCGCTTATTACCGGCTCGACAACCTGGTGGCCATCGTCGATGTCAACGCCCTGGGCCAGAGCCAGCGCACGATGTACCAGTGGGATCTCGAATCCTATCGCGCCCGTTTCGCCGCCTTCGGTTGGCACGCGGTCACCATCGATGGCCACGACCTGGCCGCGATTGTCGAGGCGCTGCGCGCCGCCGCCACCGTGACCGACAAGCCGGTGGCGATCATCGCCCGCACCGTGAAGGGTAAAGGGGTTTCGTTCCTCGAAGACAAAGACGGCTGGCACGGCAAGCCGCTCAAGAAGGGCGACGAGCTGGAGCGCGCGGTCGCAGAAGTGATGCAAAACGGCGGCGCGCAACCGCCGGCGCCACGCATCGCATCGCCGCCGGCAGCGCCGGCCCCGGCAGCCGCCAGCAAGCCGGTGGCGCTGCCGAGCTACAAGCTCGGGCAGGAGGTGGCGACACGCGAGGCCTACGGCAGCGCTCTGGTGAAGCTGGGGGACGTCGATCCGCGTATCGTCGTGCTCGATGGCGACACCAAGAACTCGACTTTCGCCGAGCGCTTCTTGCAATCCCATCCCGACCGCTATTTCGAGGCCTTCATCGCCGAGCAGAACCTCATCGGGGTCGGTGTGGGCTTGGCGATTGCGGGCAAGATTCCGTTCCTCTCGAGCTTCGCCTGTTTTCTCACCCGCGGGTTTGACCACATCCGGATGGCGGCGATCTCGCAAGCCAACCTCAAACTCGCGGGCTCGCACGCCGGGGTCTCGATCGGTGAAGACGGCCCATCGCAAATGGGCTTGGAAGACATTGCCATGATGCGCGCGGTCCCGGGCTCGGTGGTGTTGTATCCAGCCGATGCCGTCAGCGCCGAGCGCCTGGCCGGCATTGCCGCGGCGGTTACGGGCATTGTCTACTTGCGCCTGAGCCGGCCCAAGACTCCGGTCTTGTACGCCAACGACGAGCAATTCCCGATCGGCGGCTCGAAGGTGCTGCGCGCAAGCGCACACGATCAGCTCAGCGTGGTGGCGGCGGGGGTGACGTTGTACGAGGCCCTCAAGGCGCATCAGCAACTGGCCGCCGCGGGCATTCACATCCGCGTGATCGATGCCTACTCGGTGAAACCGATCGATCGCCAGGGCCTGCTGCACGCGGCGCGGGCGACCAACAACACCATCATCACCATCGAAGACCATTTCTACGACGCCGGCCTCGGCGACGCAGTCCTCAGCGCGCTGGCGACCGCTGGCGTGCGCGTGCACAAGCTTGCCGTCGCCACCGTCTCGCGTTCGGGTAAGCCCGCCGAGCTGCTCGCCGCCCACGGCATCGACGCCGGCGCGATCGTCGCCCTGGCGCGCGAACTGGCCGCCAGCAAATAGACGGGCAGCACACCCTCGGCCCAGCTAATCGCGGGTGCGGGTTTGTGCCCGGCACCGCTCAGGAGTACCCTCGACTCCGCTCTCTAGGGTGGCGCTCATGCCGGCGACCTCGCTCAGCCAGGTCATTCCCGTCCTCCAGTTGGCCATCGGGCCGGTGATTTTGATTTCCGGCATGGGGTTGTTGCTGCTGACGATGACCAATCGGCTCGGGCGTGCCATCGATCGCTCGCGTATTCTCTTCAAAGAACTGCGGTTGCTCTCGGGCTCGGAGCGCGAGCGTGTGCTGGCGCAGGTGCAGATCCTGTTCCGGCGCGCGCGCCTCATCCGCTTGGCCATCACACTGGCGGCAGCCAGCGCGATCCTCGCCGGCCTGCTCGTCATCAGCTTGTTCGTAGTCGCACTGCTGCAGCTCGAGCTGGGGCTGCTGATCAGCCTGCTCTTCATCGGATGCATGGCGGCGCTGGTGGCGTTCATGCAGGACATCCACTTGTCGCTGGTGGCCTTGCGCCTCGAGCTCGGGCACGCGGCCAGCGCCGAGTAACGCCCGCGCCTGGCGATATACGCTCACTACAAGAGTGGCCTTCGAAAACTCGCGCTGTGGATGCCGCTGCCGTGGCTCAGGGCCTTGTGCTCGAAGCGGGTGACCACGGCCAGCGGGCGGGGCGCGTCATCCGGCTCCAGCTGCGCCGCCAGCAGTGCGGTGACCGCGCCGAAATACGGCGCCACGTCGGTGGCGAAGTAGAGGCGGCCGCCGCGTATCAGCGTGCGCGCCAGCGCGGCGGCGAAGGCAGCGGTGAACAGCCGGCGCCGATGATGCCGGCGTTTCCACCACGGGTCGGGAAAGTAGACGTGGTAGGCCGCCACCGACTCGGCCGGGATCAGCGATGCCACCACGCAGGTGGCGTCGGCGCGCAGGACGCGCACGTTGGCGAGGCCGCGGGCCTCGGCCTCGTGCCTGAGCCGCACGGCGTGCGAGCTGGAGTTCTCGATGGCGAAGAAGTTGCGATCGGGTGCAGCAACCGCAGCGGCAAACAGAAAGGCGCCGCGGCCGGCACCGATCTCCACCTCCACCGGCGCAACACGGCCGAAGACGCCGCCCCAGAACTCGTGCGCGCTGATGCCGGACACCGGCAAAGTCGCCGGCTCGGGTGCGGCCGCGACCGCCGGGTGCCAAGGGCGTTGCGCCACCGGTGATTACCTGGAGCCTTCGAACAGCAGCCGGCCGCCGTCGACCGGCAGCACGACCCCGGTGATGTAGTCGGCGCGCGCCAGGAATAGCACCGCCTCGGCGATATCACCCGCGCCTCCTGCGCGCCCGAGCAGGGTGCGCGCGATCTCGCGCTGGCGCTGGGCGGCGTCGAAATCGTCCGGAAACAGCACCGGGCCGGGAGCGATGCCGTTGACGCGCACAAGCGGTGCCAACTCGATCGCCAGCGCTTGCACCAAGCCGGCGACCGCGGCTTTGGCGGCGCAGTACGGCCCGTACTCGGCCCACGGGCGTAAGCCGGCGACGTCGGCCAGCGCGACGATGGCACCGCCGCCGCGCGCCACCATCGCCGCACCGGCGCTCTGGGCCGGAAAGAAGAAGGCATCGAGGTTGCCGCGCATCATGTCGTCCCAGTCGCCGTCGCCCGCCTGCGCGATCGGCGTGCGCCGGAAGACACCGGCATTGGCGACCAGGAGATCGAGGCGGCCGAAGCGGGAGAGGGTGAAGTCGATCAGCGCTTGTGCCTGCGCCGGCCGGCTGACGTCGGCTTGAAAGCTCTCCGCCTGCACGCTGAACGCGCGCGCGTCTGCCGCGGTGTCCGCCGCCGCCTGCTCTGAGTGATGATAGTTCACAACTACGTGGCAACCGGCCTGAGCCAGGCGCAGCACCGTGGCCTGTCCCAGCCGGCGTGCGCCACCGGTCACCACCGCAACCGCCTCGCGTACGACCATGGCAAAACGCCTCAGTCGCCACCGTCGTCGGCGGCGGGCTCGCCGGCTACGGCTTCAGCGCTCTCGGCGGTGATGTCCGAGCCGGCCTCTTCGTTCTGCCGCGCCGGCTCCACAATTTCGTCGGGCAGTAATGCCGCCCCCGGCCCTTGTGGCTGTTCGTCGAACTCGTCGAGCGCAGTTTCGGACAACTCCTCCGCTACTGGCGGCTCACTGCTAACGGCGTCGAGCGGCACCGGCTCGATCGCGCGCAGTTGCTCCTGCAACGCGCCGAGCTCTCGCAGCGGCTGCGAGATCGGTGCACCGAGTGGGGCCGCGCGATCCTTCTTGACGGCGCCCACTGACAATTCGCCGGCAGCGCCGCCGGCGCCGACGCTGTCGTACACCGAGCCGGCTCCCAGCTCCGAAACCGGACCGCTATGCATGCTGCGCCCCCTGCCGTCGCGCACCGGCCGCGAATGCATCGAGCCGACGCTGCCTTCATGCACGCTCAGGCTGCCGCGGCGAACGCTGCCGGCGGCCTCGGACACCGGCGCCGCCGCCTGCGCCAACGCCCGCGCCTGCCCCTCTGTCACTTCGGCAGCCGCCGGTTGTAGCAGGAGACCGGCAAACGAGACGACAACCACGAACCCGTAGCGCACGCCCCGAGCGTAGCCAGCGCGGCACAGGGGTGCAAGCCTGCGGCGTGCGTGCTATGAAGCCCGCACTAGCCGGCCAGCGAATGCCCTTCGTCAACGACAAGCGCCTGTATCTGCGGCTCGGCGATCGGGTGAATCATCTCAACTACAGCCAGTGGGGTCAGGGCGTGGTGGTGGAGGAGATGACCTCGACGGTCCCTGGCGGCACCTGCCTGGTGCGCATCGACTTCCAGGACGGGCGGCAGCGCACTTTCAACAACGACATGGACAACGAGATGTGCGGTTACTACTTCGGCCTGCGCAAATTCTGGGAGTTCGACCCGCAAACCTTCGAGCCCACGGTGCGCCAGCGCCGCCGCCAGCCGCGCCGGCTCACTTCGCGCTGAACGACTGCGATTGAGGCCCCGCGCTGTGCACGCCTCGCGCCTTCCTGCCTCCACGCGGCGGTGTACGCCGGTGCCGGCCGGAATCAAGGTTGTACACGGCGGCTGATCGATGTCGCCCCGGTGATCAGCATGACCATGCGGTCGATGCCGATGCCGAGCTCGCCGCGGGGCGGCATGCCGTACTCGTCTTGCCATCAATTCAACCCCAGCGCCTTCATCGCCGCCATGAGCGGATCTCCGTAGAAGATCGGGTCTACTCGCTCCATGATGTCGGCCGACACTTCGAGAAAATGGCGCTTGTTCTCAATCGGGATCAGGGCACGTCGAGCCCCGTTCTCCATGCCGATTTGAAGCGCCTCGGACAACGAACGCACGGGCTTCAAGTTGCCTTGAATGCTGAGGTCGCCCAGTACGACCAGGGCGGGCAAGCCTGAATGCTTCTTGAGCGCCGAATGGATGGCGACCACCAGCGCGATCCCCGCATCGCACGAGACGCGGTTCGTGAGCAGGTCGATCGCCTCGACGTGGAAGTCCGTGACATCGAAGGCTTGCGCAATGCCCATGTTCACTTTGTGCCCTTGAATGTATGCGAACGCCCGCTGGATGGCCTCCTTCATCGTGCTGTCCAAGCCACCGGCCACCTTGAGCTTGCCGGTGCCCGGTGAGCAGCCCACCTCGATGCGATACAAGCCCACCTTGCCTTGGTCATCCACCGAGGCCGCGTACACCGACCCCGGCGCCAGCGGATCACTGGAAATCAGCCCCCGGCCACCCTCTTCCGGCACACCGACGTAACGCTCCTCCCGGGTCTCGTTGTCGATGTACGAGAATGAGGTCTGGTGGTACTCGAAGGAGCCCATCTTCTTGAGCTGTTCTTTCACGCGGCGCCGGCCTTCGAGCGCGATCTCCAGCAGCTCCGCCAGCTCCTCCTTCTGCACCTCGCCATCCGGGTGAAGCAGCTTGGCCAAACCCGCGACCGTCTTTCGCACGGCCTTCACGTCGCGGGCGTTCAGATGAGCGCCGAGCGAGAAGTGATGGTCCGTAATCTCGGCGAAGTTGTGCCGTCGCAGCTCGCGCAACGCCTCGGCCAGGTAGTCGACGATGAACCCGTAGTGGTCAGTGAAGAACTCGATCCGCATCTTCGGCACCTCCCAACCCGGGAGGTAGAAGTGAATGCGGTCGAGGAAGGCCATGTCTTCCCGAATCACATCGGGCATCGGCAGGAAGAGGTGCGACGATCGCACCATCACCTCGACCGGCTGATTCGTGTTGCCGAACATGGCGACTGACGCGATGCCCGAGAGCGCCTCCTTGCCCCGGGCGAAGGTGCCGGACTCGCAGTACGTCTTCAGCGTTGTCACCACCTCCTTGGGCATTTTCTGAAGGTCGGCCACTTCGTCGAAGGCCACCGCATCCCACAAACCGACCAGCCCCATCTTCCCGCTCGCCATGTTGTAGAAGAGGTTGGCGACGGTCGTTGGCCCCGTGAGCAGGATCACGTACGGACTCAGCTCCTGGTACGCATACGATTTGCCGGTTCCTCGCGGACCAAGCTCCACCAAGTTGAAGTTCGCCTCGCACAACGGAATCAGCCGAGTCAGGAAGAGTAGCTTGAGCCGCCGGCTGAAGTGCGACGGCTCCAGCCCGATGCTGCGGATCAGGAGATCGATCCATTCGTCGGCGCGGAACTCCCGGCGCCGCTGCCGGTAATCGTCGAGATCAAACGTTCCGAGCTGGATCGGCTTCAGGTCATCGATCCAGAACGGGCTCCGCTTCCCCTTCGCCTCTTCGTCGTACTCGTGGCGCAGGTTCACCTGCGCCCAGATGCCACCCATGAGCAGCCGGTCGTACTCGCGGACATACCGCTCGGGAATGTGCACGTGCTTGTGCCCGAAGTTGACGAACTCGGCCCAGTATTTGTCGTCGTCGGAGAGATACCGGACCTTCACCTTGTCGATCAGCGTGTGCCGGCCCTTCTCCCGCACGAACGATTGCGCTTTGTTCGCCTCGTCCGGCCGCACGAAGTTTTCGGCGATCGTGCTGTTGACGAGCCGGAGCCCCGCCTCGATGGCCTGCTGATCGTCAGTGGCGCAGTACTTCCCGAGGAGATACTCCAGCACGAACACCGGCACATTGGCGCCGACCTTGACCTTGCGGACGAGATCCTTCCGCACGACACGGCCGCCGAAGACGTCGTTGGCCTTCCGATCCAGGTCTGCGCGTTCAGTCATGCCCTCGTCTCCTAGATCCCGATCGCCACTTCTACATCGTCCAGCCGCTTCAGTTCCACCTGTGAGGCGGCATCCAGGATGTGGACGGAGACGATCTTCATGTCGGCGTCGGCGGGCAACATGAGCGTGATGGCATTCGGCTTGTCCTTTCGGAGGACGATTTCCTGCGTGCCGTCCTCGAACCCATATCCTGCCATCACCGCCGACCCGATGTCCTTCTTGTTGGCGCGTACCACGGCTTTCACCCGTTTTTCCTCAGCCCCGAAGAACTCGGTCAGCGAGTAGGTCGCCGTCACCGAGAAGAACCGAGTTGCGATCCGGGGACGTTCCATCGTCAAGGCGATCACGGCCTGGCCCGCCGGAACGGCATCGCGCTTCGCCTTCACCACGGCAACCGGAATGATCAACTCCTGCAGGGAGGCAGCACCGTGGAAGAACGATTCCGAGCCGCCCGCCTTGAAGCACGCCAGGCTGCGGGGCAAGGCCAACTCAAGGTCGCCGCCCAGCCCCACCCGGCTCGCTGGCACGCGCACAAATCCGTCAGCACTGCTTCCGCCCTTCCCAATCCAGACGCGTCGATGCAGATCGGCGGTATCGCCACCGGGTGGATCGATCTTCATTCCACTTTCGATCGCCTCGCCAAACAGATGGCCATGGTCCGCGGTGATCACCACGTCGGTCACGTCAAGAGACGCCAGTCTGCGCACGCCTTTGCGCAGCTTGTCGAGCACTTCGTCCATGTACCGGCGCGCCTCGTCTTCGTCCTCGGCACTCTCGCCGCGGCGGTCGATTTCTTGTGAGGTCACCAACACGAAGTCAGCCGCGCTGATTTCATCGCGCAGCTTCTTCGACGGTTTGATGAGCTCGTTGAGCTTCACATCGACCACCTTGCCGCCGACGCGGTCCCGCAAATGCTTCACCCGACCGGCTCGGTCCTTGAGGATGTTCCCGCCGATCTTCAAGGCGACCTTGCCAGCACCTGCTTCGACCAACTCCGCGCCATGGTCGGCCCCGGGCAGCAGAGCCGACATCCCGACCTCCGTGATCGTCGGAAGCTGGGCGATGCCGGGGATGAGCTTGACCTCAAGCTCATCCCCAAGCCCGTCAACGAACTCGCGCCCCATTTCGAATCGCATCGCGTCGACCCAAATGTAGGCTGGTTTCCCCTTCGATTCCTTTCCCGATTTCGTGAGGGGCGCGACGAGGTTCGGAAAGATCTTCTCCTGATGCAGTACGTCCGCGACCGAGAAGTCGGCGGCGTCCAGCGCTGCAGTGAAGGCTTCGGCGCAGAGCGCGACGGCGTCCATGTATTGCTGCCGCGCGCGGTGGATGACCTGCTCGATGAGGTCGTGCTCACCACCGATCTCCAGATCGAAGATCGCGAACTGACGCTCCAAATGCCGGTGGTAGGTATCGAGCAGGCACCACGGTTCCGAGCCCGCAACGTATGCCTTCACAAACGCTGCAGGTGTCTTCGCCACGTTCTTCAGCTCCGCTTTGAGTCGGGCCGCAGTGAGAATCACGAGCGCAGCCGTCTCGATGAGCGACCAGCGCAGCTGGTTCGTTGGCTCTTCCGTGGACCAAAATGAACGCTTGCGTTGCTCGGCCAGATCGCGTGCGCGCTCCGGAGTCCCGTCAAACACGGTCTGCTCGGCGTGGCGCAGCAACTTCTCCTCGACCGACGGGAATGTTTCGATGCCGGCCAAGCATTGCGCCTCAAGGTTCAAACTGCCGATTGCGACCTCAGCATCAACCTCGCGAGCGGCAGCGACGTATGCCTCTCGGTAGTCAGAGCGGCGACGCCACGTCTGACACACCTTCGTGGCCATCGCCATGTGGTGGTCGCGCGCAGGCAACCCAGCGGATTCGAACTCCGGCACCGTTCCGCCGCGAGCACGCACTGCGGCAACGAACTCGCTCAGCAGCAAGACCCTTCGCAGGGCGTGGCGTGCGGCAGTGATGGAGCCGTTGGCATCAACCGCGACGCCGAGTTCGGATGCAAGCAGGAGTGCGATTTCCGGGAGGGCCTGCTTCGACGCAGTGGCTGCGTCGTGCTTCTCGGATGCGGCGAACATCAGCGCGACATCTTCCACCGATGCGGTGCCGAAGATCAGCTTCACAGCCCCCGATCCGACTGCCGCCGATTGTTCGGCAAGGCGGTCCAGATCTTCGAGCGTGAGGATGCCCTGCTCGACTTGTCGAGCGACGTCGCCGGCGCGGTCTGGCGCGAGGTCCTTGAACACCCGCTCTGCGATGACTTTCAGGCGTGTGTTGCGCTGCCACGGGTTGGCGCCGGGCTCGATCACGTGGCCCGCGCTCTCCGCTTCGATCAGGGCGTAGTGCGTCTCGCGGCGATCCATCGGCATGTAGACGAGCACATGCGGCGGCACGGTGCGTTCCGGTCGCGGATGGCCATCGGTATCGACAAATTCGAGTAGCGGCTCGAGCTGGGCGCGCAGCTCGAAAAAGCTGCCACAAAATCGGATGACAGTCGCGTCCGGCACGGTGATCTGCTCAGCGACGTGCACGTAGGAGCGTTCCGGGTCGTACCAGACTACGATGCCGGCGTCGTGCACCTGTTTGGTGACCAAGGAAACGACCGCGTCAGCGACTCTGCCCATGGGAGGAACGAGATCTCTGAAGAGTGTTTGTCTCAGGGTACGACTATTTCCACCTTCGCCTCGGCGCACCGCTGTAGCGTGGTGTCTCCTGTCAGGAAGACATCGGTCCCGTCATCGATGGCGGTCGCGAGGTGAATAGCATCGGGAGTCTTGAACCCGTATTTGGCCCGCAGTTCGGTGGCCTGGTCGATCACGGCCGGCGTCAACTCGGCGAGCACGAGACGGCGCGCGGAGAAGAACTTATCGTATCTTGCGAGCAGCCCCGTGTCCTTGTCTCGCAGCGGCCGCACGCGGCATTCCAGGCGCGATAGTTGGGACGTTACAATGCGAGCGCTCCGGTCCTTGCCGTGCTGCTTGAGCCGCGCCAGCACGGCTGCATGAAACGGGTTCGCCGCTTCAATGAGGTAGATGATGCAACACGCGTCGAGGTACAGGCGGCTCATCGATCCCCCCAGGACTCCCGCTCCTCCTGGATCTGGCGATCGATCTCCTGCTTTGTTCGCGTGCCCGGCGGTAGGGTCGCAATGTACTCGAAGACGTCGGGTTGCGTCTTTCGCCGAGATTTCCCAACGGCCCGGATTGCAACCTCGACAGGGCCTTTCAGCTCCCTGACCGGCTCTTCCAACTCAATGTGCCGCGCGTCGGAGAATCTACCCCGGACGACAATTGCCCTTTTCATCTGCTCCTCCAATTCCCGCACCCGCTGGTGCGTCGATCTTGTAGCCGCACACGACCCTCGGTGTTTTCGTCAATCTCGCGGTCAATCACGGCCTGGTGATCGTAGTAGTACGACAAGGCGTCATGTACCTGGGCGAGCGTCAGGTGCTCGAACTCTTTGACCACCTCCTCCGGGGACATGCCCTGCCGGAGGACGTAGTTCACCACCGAGCGAACCGGGAACTTCGTCCCTGCAATAATTGGACTGCCGCCGCAGTACCCCTTGCGGCTTTCAATGTAGGGGTGTTTCGCTTTCACTGCTGTTCGTGCCATTGATCTAGCCTCCAGTCTCCAGCCTCTAGCCTCCCGCCACAAGACCCTTCTCTCGCAACCGCTTGGACATCGTGCTCCACTCGTACTTGCCCTCGCACAGTTCGTCCCAGTACTGCTTGGCGACCTTCCAGGGGGTGATCTCGTAGAAGGGGGCGATGTTGAGGACGACGCCGTCGTTGAGGTCGGGATCGTAGCCGAGCGCGGCGACGCGTTCGAGGGCTTCCTTGAACGCCGTCAGCTCGGTGAGCAGGGCTTCCTGCTTGTCGATGGCCTTCTCGCGCTTGGTCCGCTGCGATTGCGGCAGCCAGTCCTTGCCCTGTTCGAGGCCGTCGGTCATTTCGCGCAGGCGGGTGGTCTCGCCGTTGATCTTCGGCAGCACGTAGTTGCGCAGTGCCTTGAAGACCGTGTCGCGGTCGAGGCGGTGGTAGTAGAGCCACAGGCCGTACGAGCACTTCGACGACTGCAGCAACCAATAGATCGGCGCTTTGCGCCGGCTCTTGGAGTAGCGCCTGATGTGGTCGGTGAAGAACCCGTTCGGATAGCGCAAGTAGTCGCGCAGGTCCTTCGCGCGGAGGATTTCGCATGCCTCCTTCTCGATGGCGTCGTGGCGGTCGCCGAAAAGGAGTTCGAGCACCTCGCGCACCCGGCGGACGATGTCGTCGGCGTGGAGGCTGTTGCCGTCCGGGCCGGGATCGTCGACCAGAATGCCGTCCCAATCGATTCGGACGGGATACCCCGGCGGCGCCTCACGCGCCGGCAGGCCGTCGGAGCCGGTCAGCATGCCGGGCAAGCACACAGGTAGGGGTGTAAACGGGTTGGGCGACTCAGTCGGTCGCGTCTCGCCCGTTGCAACACGGAGATTCCACCGGCCAAACACGCAGCCGAGAGCGTACGAGAGCAGATCCCTCGTCAGCGAGGGCCGATCAAGAGCGAAGGCTTCGCTTGCATCTCCCTCTTCGGATCCGGCTGGCGCACCGTCGGCAACGTCGACGGCCGCTGACTGCCGACCGAGAATCACAGACCTGATTGCGTCCCGCTCGTCGTCGGCGATGCCGTAGGCGTCGAATGCAATCTCGTCTATTCTCGCTTGAATCTCCCGAAGCCGGTTGCCGTTGCACTCGATCCGCCTTGAAAAGCGCGTGGCGCGGTCAGCAATGCTGCGCCCCGTCTCGGCTACAACCGATGGCGAGAGATAAGCGTGAGATATCTCATCGGATCGGTACGGAAGGCGGTTGCGCGCACATCCTTCTTCCGCAAGACGCCTCAATTCATCGGCGGCTGCGCTTCCAAGCTCAGGGATCGGCACTTGCTGAATCAACCCGGCCTCGTACTGAACCCCACCCACCTTGCCCGCGAATACGCGAAGCAGGTAGTCGAACATCGCGGAGTTGAACAGGCCAAGAAACGTAAGCAGCTCGGCGACGTCGCGCGCGAACGCCATCTTGCCTGCGTTGCTGAAGATGCAGCCCTCCGGAACCGCTTGCGCGGAGAAGACGATGCCTCGTAGTGGCCAGGTGAGGCCGGGCCGGAAGTAGAATGACTCGGCCTGCACCTTACGACTTGCACTTCCAACCTTGCATTCAACGAAACGCTTGAGTTCCAGTCCGCTCTCCTCCCAGTACACGACGGCTGGAACGGCTCCAAAGAAGCGCGAGAATTGGCCTCCACTGACAAGCGGGTACCAGCTCTTGCGCATTCGCTCTGGCGCGCACTCCCACCAGCATCGTAGAAAGCGGAAGTCGTCGAGCGTACCGAGCCCCACCTTTGCCGTTCGCCCCTCTCCTTCGTACGGCTGCAATTCCACAAACAGTCGCCTGACGCGGTCGCTCACCCAATACGCGAAAGGCGAGCCTGGGATCTGTCGAAACGAGTCGGGTTCGGCTGCGTGAACAACGGTGTCCATCGCGTGCCCGACGCGAGTGGTGTCTACGACGGCACGCAGCCCCGCGCCCTTGTCATCGGCAGAGAGGAGTCGGAAGAAGAGGGCCATGGGAGGGGGCTGGCGGCTAGAGGCTGGAGGCTGGCGGCCGGGGGAAGAGAGCGCCGTGAGCAGTGGCAGCGGGTTCGGGGCGTTCATCACGGAGCTGAGCCGGTACCTGCGAGTGGTCACCGAGGCAGACGGCGAGACGGTGCACAACGCGTTTCTTGATCGCGGCTTCAAGCCGTGAGAGAAAAGGGGTGACGGTCATGATCTTCCAATACCATGCCGATAGCGACATGCTGTACCTCAAGCTCGCTGAGGGTGTCAGCACCGAGTCGGAAGAGGTGGCGCCGGGTATCGTGCTCGACTTCGACGAGCACAACCGCGTGATCGGCATCGAGATCGAAGACGCCAGCAAGTCTGCCGATCTCTCCCGCCTGGAAGTATTGGCCCTGCCGCTCACGGACCTAGTCCTCGGCGAGAAACGCCCCGCACCGGCTACTGACCACTGATCACGGCTCACTGACACCTGCCTCCTTCGCCAAGCAGTATGCGGCGGTCTCGACCATCGCGGTGTCGAGGACGCCTTGGCCCAGGTCGGCGACGACCGTCGGCCGTGCTTCCTTGAGCAAGATCTCCTCACGCCACTTCTGGAACGAGGAGAGGAAGAAGCCGGTCCGCGAGGTGATCGCACCGAGCATGCCACCGGTGTGCAGCCACCCCACGCCGCGCTCGACGAAGGCCGCGTAGACGTCGTTCTTGGTTCGCGGGTAGGTCTTCTCGATGTACGCCTTGGACGGCTTGCTGGCCTCACCGAACGGTGGATTCATGAGCACGACCTCGAACTGCTGGCGACACACGTCGATGAAGGCGAAGCCGCGCTCGGCGTCGTCGGCGAACAGCCGCCGCAGGAAACCCTTGCCATTCGCTGCTCCGCTCGCATACCGATGCAGCTCCGCGATCACGCGCTCGTCCGCATCGTCCCAAAACTTCTTGTCGGTGATACCCGAGAGGTCGAAGAGCACCATCTGCTCGGCCTTGCGCCGCTCTGGCTCCGGAAACAATGCGAGCTGTTCCTTCTTCGGCCGTTTCAGCCATTGCTGCTTCGCGCGCGCGATGTCGTCGCGCACCTCCTCTTCGATCTTGAGCAGGGAACCGGCTTCGCCTGCCAGTTTCATCGAGTCGAAGACGCGGCGAACCAAGTCACCCAAGAGCTTCGGTTCCAAGCCAGCGGTGAACTCTTCCAGCAATTCGCGTTCACCGGGCATCGGCTCGGCGCACGCGATGTTCGAGCGTGTGATCCGCGGCCGCTCGGCGACCTTCAGGCCCAGACGCTGAAACGATCGCTGCGCCCGCAGCCACAACGCCAGCGCCGCGATCTGTGTGGCACGCAGGTCGATGTCGATGCCGTGCAGGTTGTGCTGCAGGACCAACGCCGGCAACGCACGGCGGAGCGACTCCAGCGTTGGGTAGGCGGTAGGCAGAGGGCAGAAGGCAGAATTCGAGTAGTCGTACCCTATCTCCTGGAGATCGCGTTCATAAGCCCTTTGATCAACCTGCCAACTTCCGCAGCTGATGCGAGGAGTGTCTCCGCCTGTTCCCGCGTTAAGTACTTCAGCCGCTGGGCAATCATGGCTTGCGTCTCCACCTCGCGAACCGAACCGTGCGCGATCGAGAGGAAGTTCACGAACTCCTTGGCCGACGACCGGCCCTGGCCCTCTGCGATGTTCGATGGAATCGACACCGCCGCGCGGCGGATCTGCGATGTCAGCGCGAACTGTTCCTCTTTCGGAAAGCTCCGTGTCGCCTGATACACCAGCTCCACGAGATCCATCGCCTTCTGCCAGCCGATGAGATCCCTGTAATTCTGTCCCGCCATCACTTCCTCCCTCTGCCATCAGCCCACTGCCTACTGCTTCCTCCGCTGCCTTCAGCCTACTGCCTACCGCATACTGCTCTTCCCAGCACTCTTCGTAGATGGTCTCGAGGACATCGAAGCCGTACAGGAGGAAGTGGGCGCTGCCGCACGCTGGGTCGAGCAGCTTCAGGTCGCGTGGGTCCTTCTTCGGGCGATGATGGACGTAGATTGACGCCACCGTCCCATCGCCCCTCCCATTGGTACCCTCACCCTCGCCCTCTCCCGCGGGTGATGCGGGAGAGGGGATTTCTCCGCTGCCGTCTGCCGTCTGCCTACTGCCTACTTTTTCCCCGCCCGCGTCGAGGAAGACCTCGTTCGGTTGGTACACGAGGTAACGGCAGGTCTCCTTGAGGCGCGTGCTACGCCGCTGCATCTCGAACCAGATGCGGCCGAGGGTGTTGTCGACCAAGAACTGGACGACGTACCGCGGCGTGTAGAACTGGTTGCGGAACGCTAGCTCGTAGGAGTTCCGCGGTGCGCTACTTTCCTTGCGCGCTTTGTCGCGCAGCTCCTTGGGGGTGAAGTATTGGTAGATCCAGCCGATCGTCTCGTCCTCATCCCACACGGCGGCAATGGCGTCACCGTTCAGAATGTCGAGCACCTGCTTCACGCACGCATCCGACGGAAAGATGATCGACTGCGGTAGGTGCCGCTCGAAGAGTACGCCCAGCTCGGTTGCCAGATCGTCGAAGAGGCATTCCAGGTAGAGCCGATAGCCGCCATCGAGAACGCCGCCGTTCTTCGCCGCTCGGCATGCTTCCGGGCTTACCTTCTGGAAGAGCAGGAAGCCCTTCGATTCCTTGCCGTGGCCGACCGAGTCGGGAATCAGCTCGCGGCTGTCGTGCTCCATCAGCTTCAGCGCCGCCAGTCGGTTGAGATGCGTGAACGCGGTCTCGCGGACGAATTGCTCGACGGCATCCTTGCGCGCGATGCCGAAGCTCTCGATGTGGCCGATCGCGTCGATGATGCTGGCGCGCAAGACGGGCACCGTCTCGTCGCCATACGGTGCAAACTCCTCAGCGACAAGGAACTGCCCCTTGGGAGTCACCCCGTATCGGCCCTCAAGTTGCCCGCGGACATCTTCCTCCAGCGCCTGGCGGCAGGCGACGACGGCGGAGCGGAGGGCGTTGCGGAGGGACTTATCCACGCTTCCCCCCGTCCTGACCCTTTCGACTTGGCTCGGGACAGGCTTCCTCAGCAAGGAGGAAAGGATCATCGCCGCCGGTCCGCCTTCCTCCCCCCTTGCGGGGGAGGATTGAGGTGGGGGGTGCCTGACTCAGAGCCGCGCAAATCGCCGCGATAACACCGTCGTGGTTTCGCAAGACCTCGTTGTTCCAAAATCTGAGCACTCGAAATCCCTGCGACTCCAACCATGCCGTTCGTTGGGCGTCGCGACCCGCCTGCTCCGCATGTTGGGCGCCGTCGACTTCCACAATCAGGCGCCTTTCCAAACAGGCGAAATCTGCGACGTAGGGCCCGAGTGGCTGCTGCCGCCGAAACTTGTGGCCGTGGAGTTGGCGCAGCCGGAGGTAACGCCACAACGTGCGCTCAGCTTCCGTAGGGTTCTTCCGCAGCAGCCGTGCCGTGCTGGCCATGCCTACCCCCCATCCTAACCTTCCCCCGCAAGGGGGGAAGGAACTTCGCGTTGAGGCCGCCGCTCGCGATGCCCCACGACCTTCCCCCGCAAGGCGGAAGGAACCGTAGAGCAAGCTGTTGCGGAGTTACAAATCACCGTGTTGACCTCCCAGCCTGCAGTCTCTAGCCTCCAGCCTCATTCCAAAACGATCCGCACGCCCTCGGCCAGCAGCTTCAGCAGGTGCTCCTTGAGCCGCTCGATGCCGGCCTCCACGTCTGCTGGGCTTTCAAGCCGACTGCCGAGAAATGCGGCCAACCGCACCCGCTCAACCCGCTGGTTCGGTGCGGCCATGCTTGCAAGCACCTGCAGGGCCGCGCCGCTCAGTCCTGCCACGGCGGCCATGTCGGCTTCGATCTCGTTGAGCGAGCTGCGGCAGGTGCTGCATGCCGGATTGCTGGCAGCGAGGCTCAGCTCCGCACATGATCGGCGCTGTAACGGTGCCAAGATGCCATCTTTTTGGGCCTGCGGAATGCTCGGGTCTGCCGCAACTGTCGCCCAGTCGGGTTGCCCCTTGATCTCCTCGATCGCCGTGGCGAACAACGTTGCCCGCTCCGTGTGCGCCGCTTCGTACAGACGACGGTGCTCGGCCTCGATAGCGGCGGCTGCCTGCCGCATCGCTTCGACTGCTTCGAAGAAGTTGGGGGATTGCAGGTTCTCTTGCAGCTCCTTGGCGCGGTCGACGAGGGCGCCTTCGCCGGTGCGAACCTGAACCGCCGGCCACTGCTCGTCCAAAACCGACCGGGCAGCGCGAATGATGTTGAGGTTCTCCTCCGTGGTCGCGTCGATCAAACGCTTCATCCGGAGGCGAGATTCCTTGTACGATTTGCCTTCGCCGCCCAGAGTCTTCACGCAATCGTCGGCTGGCATTTCGAGGATGCCTTCGACGGTGTGCAGATGCTCCTCAACCGCATCGGCTCCCGGGAGATGCAGCGCCTGCATCCGGGCCACTAACGGTAGGAGTTGCTCGCGGTCTTCGCTGGCGAGCTTCTGAAAAGCGGCAGCGATCGCGCCCTCTTCGATGTCGACGTCCTTACCTGTGATCTCCTCAAAGTGCCGCGCCGCATCCGTCAGCATCTTCAGGTCGAGTGCTTCACGCGGAGCGAACGATGCCGCGCGGAAGGCCGGTGTCTTCGTGAACGGAATGCGACACGCCGGGTCATTGTGGTTGCGGTACTTGCGCCCCTGATGCGTCACTTCAACCGCCCCGCCGCGCAGCAAGACGGCCAGTACGACTTTGAGGATCTCGCCCTCCCAGCCGTAGCCGATCCCCTCGAAGTGGGTTTCGAGCGACTTCCCCGTCACCTTGTTTCCGTAGGAGTGCTCACGCTTGATGTAATCCAGCACTTCCTTGCAGATCTCAGCCGTGGCGTTCGGGACGAATTTGCCGGCCTGCTTCGCGACAAGGTTCAGGCCGTTGTCTTGGTCGTAGAAGATCGCCGGCAGACCGTTGAGGTTCGCGGCAGTGAGGAACTTCTCGGCTTCGTCGCCTTTGAGCGGCCGGACGCCCATCTCGATCTTCGGAAACAGGGCCGGCACGGCGTGCGCGAGCATGCCCTGCATCACGTCCGGGAGCGTCTTGCCCAACGCGGAGCCGTCCTTTTCGACACCGCGGAAGAATCCCGATCCGGCCTGCAACACGTCGGTCAACTTGCTGCGGAGGTCACGTTGGATGCGGTCGCGCCGGATCTTCTCCTCGGCAAGGCACGACGATTCTTCGGGACTCAGTTTGCCTTGGGTGGCCAGGCGCTCATGCATCGAGACCATTTCGCGCGAGCGGTAGAGATCCTCGACCTGACGGTGGGTCTCATCCGTCAGTCCCGCTACCCAGAAGATGTCGTTCTGCCGTTCGTTACTGGTCGCGCGAGTCGTGCGGCACCGGTCCTGCCACTCGTTCTGGTCCTCGGCGGTGACCACGTTGAGGGCGATCTGACCATCGGCCTCGACGCTTTCGGCGTCGACGAACAGCGCCATCTTGAACGGCCGATTGTGAAAGCGGTACGTCCTCAGCTTCGGGTCGCCGAAGATCTCGCCGAACAATTCGCGCTTGATGCGGTTGCGCTCGGCCGGCTTTGGCGACAGACCACAGCGGGTGGTGTCCCACGTCTTCTCCTGGACCGTGAGGAGTTTATAGCCTTCTTCGGATTCCCGGACGAACTGCGCCGCCTCCAACGCCTTCAACGCAGCGATCACGTCTTGCAAGACGGAATCCGCTTCGACGCTGGGGTGCAGCGCAACAGCGATATTGTGCGGCGTTCGCGGCAGGTCCTTGACCGCCTCCAAGAGCGCGATGACCTTCGCGACGCTATGAGCCACCGCGTTCCCCGGTAGCTTCTTGGGGACGTCATCGACCTCGCGCGTGACTTCGCTGGGCAGCAGGTTGCCGGCATAGAGCAGTTCATACACGCGATCGAGCGTAACCAGCGTTCCGATCGGCGCATCGGACAAGTTCGTCCGAGGATGGATCAGCATCTGCTGCGCTTGCTTGATGATCGTGCGGTTGCTGCCGCCGATGTGACGCTGGGCACCGCGCTTGAACCGCAGCCCGGCGACGATGTCGATGCACAGATCGATCTGGTACGGGAGATACGGATAGAGACGAACGAAGTCGGCTTTGTTCAAGGCGATATTGCGGTGTGTTCGTTCGAGCGAGCAGACGGTCTTGAGGCGGCCCTCGTTGCGGTCGTAGAGCGTTTCAAGAACCGGCTTGGCGGCGTTGTTTTTCTCCAGGACGCGCTTGCCGGTGACCTCCGAGATGTCGGATTGTTTGAGATCGATCTGATTGGGAATCGGCGGGAAGCGCTCTTGCAAGCGCGCCAGCTCAATCTTCTTCGAGTCGAGTGCATCGACGATCTCGTTCAGCTTCTCCTGCGACGTGACCACGATCCAGCACGGCGCCACCGCCTTGCGTGCTTGGACGCGGTTCTTCCCTTCGACGCCGAAGGCTTGCACGACCGCTTGCAGGTCGAGCATCTTGTCCACGCTGCGCGAGACGTACTGACCCACTTCGTCGATGATGAACAGCAGCGCCTTGCCGGACCGGCGCCGGGCAGCCAACTCGAAGGCGCGGCTGGCCAGCCGGTTGGGATCGATGTCGGCGCGTCCCTTCTCGCCTAGGCCCTTCGCCCACGAGTCCGGAGCCGAGTATGTGTGCCGGTCGAGTTCATGGAGCACCGCGCTCGCCTCGTTGATGGCCAGTCCCAGCTTGCGCCGGACATCCCATGGCTTGCCATGAAGCTGCTGGAAATGCGTGCGGAAGTCGTCGAGGCGCCCGTCGCCTTCCAGGGTGATTTCGAGCTCGGCGAGGTCGAAGTCCTCCGGGTAGTCCAACTCGCGAAGCAGCGCCTTGTACATGATCTCGACAATCCGCTCGTTGGCGGAGCGCACGCCGCGATCCATCGAGACGTCGAAGATGACCGCGTGCGTCGGAACACCGGTGTTGATGACGTCGAGCAGTTGGGAAATCTTCTGATCCTTCACCGTCTCGGTGAAGATTTTGCTCGCGGTCCTACCGCCGACGGTTCGATTGCCGACGGTGTACCCGAGGATTTTCGCGAACAGCGATTTACCGGAGCCGAAGAAACCCGACACCCACACGCCGATACCCTCGTGTGGGTCGGCCTTCGCGTCGGCGATCGCTCGAAGGATAGTCCGGTAATGCTCCTTGATCGACTCGGTCGCGACGTACTCGGTCAGCTCGGTGTAAACCGATTCCTCGTTGGCCTGGTCGACCTTGATGACCTCTTCGATGCGTCGGCCCGGATCGCGGGCGAAGAGTTCGCCGATTTTCTGCATTCACCCACTCCCTCTCAGTAGATCTTCACGCGGTAGTTGTATGTGCCCGCACCTTGCCGCTCTTCCATACCCATGAAGCGCAAACTCGTAGCGCCCTCGCCTTCGGGCGCGTCAGTCGTGCCGGGATAGAAGAGAACGACCGGGACCATGGTGCGCCCGTGCAACTCGTCGAGCAGCTTGGCGCAGCGGTAGATCGCGGGAGCCAACGCGCCGGCACGCACAAGGAAGGCGCAATCAACCGCCGGATCGAAGCCCTCCATGCGTTTTACCAATTCGACCGGCAGCTCGGTGAAATCCTTGTCGGAGAGCAGCGTCGAGACGGTGCGCTGTGCCCGGTCGAACCCCAGTTTGCGTTCTTCTTTTGCGATCGCCGCGATTCCCTCCGTCTCGCGGATTGCCTTCCACAGGATCTCGCCGAGTGAGATGAAGTGGACGCGCCGCCGGGCGTTCTGCAGGCGCGTTGCCAGCCGCAAGCATTCCTTGCGAGCTGGAAACTCGTCCGACGGGTCGTAACGAAAGATCGTGAACGGCAGGTCGTGATAGGCGCTGATCCGCGGGGGATCGGCGAGAAGGTCCCGCTCCAGCCGCTCAATGCGTTCGCGCAGCGACGACATCAGCCATGCCCTCGGGGCTGTGGGCCGCGAAATCGAGGCGAACAACCCGGCCAGCAGCGTGGTACGTCAGCAGATGATGCTGGTGCGATTCGAAAAACAGTCGTTCGACGGCGGTAGGCGCCAACAGGAACAGGCGCCAGTCCGAATGGTCAACAAGGCGCGCGCCGGTCACCCCGAGCAGATGGAGCGCAAACGCTACGAACGCAAACGCCTCGATAGCGAGATGGGCGGGAGCGATGCGCTTTTTCACGCGCCCCTCGACGACGCCAAAGTCCCGCAGGGTCGAGAGCAGCCCCTGTGCTACCCGCACAACCACCGTGTCCGACCATACCCGGTGTTGGGCGCGAAGCTTCTGGCGAATCCAGGCTGCGGCGTCTTGCACACGCACCGTGGTCTGCCCTCGTTGCGCTTGCTCCCACACGATCTGCGTAGCGTAGTCGTACAGGATCGGCTCGCTGCGGGCGGTGATCCAGTAGTACACCGGTCGCAGAACCTCCAACGGCAGGTTGCGATCCTCCAGGGCTCGCACGAGTCGCCACGCCTCCGGGATCGGGCCGACGACGAAGCGGGGCAAGAAGGTCTGTTCGAAGACGTCGACCGTACGCGACCGAGATGGCTTGGCGAGTACGTTCGCGCGCACGCCACGGTCTTTCTGGCTGCTGGGCGGCTCCTCTGCCTGCCATCCTCTGACCAAGAGCCGGATGTCACCGAGCAATGCGCCGCCCTTTATGAGGCGTGCGTTGTAGAGCGGCGTGGCGCTCGCGCTCATGCTGGCCCTCGGGATTGCGGGGTGCGAAAGAACGGAAAGACGGGCCGCCCGGCCTCTCCGCGAAGATACGCAGCCGCCGCTCTCGCCAGCCAATCGGTGCCGAAGGCGCCGGCGTCGATGACCCCGCGTGAGTCAGGTTCGGCCACCTGCGCGTTTGCCGCGGTGGCACGCAGTCGGCTACGGAACTCATCGACCGAAAAGTCCCGGCTCAGGTCGTGGTCGTCGCACCCGCCCGCATCGAGCAACGCTTCAGCAGCATCGAAAAGAGTGATCGCGTTGGCGGCGCCCACACCGGCCAACACGCCCGCGTGGCGCTCTCTGGCCGATCTCAGCGCCAGCCGCATTGCGACGAACCGTGGGTTGCGCGGAAAGATCCGCTCGAGCGCATAGTGTCCCGCCGCTGTCAGCGCCTCGTCGTCCCACCACTTCAAGTGCTGCGAAGACCCCGCCTGGGCCACCAGCTGCGCAAGACATACAACCGCCCCTCTTTCTCCATGCTCCTGGACAATCGCCAACCAACCTTTCTGCGTCATGAGATGCTGCCCTGGCGCCGCTTCCATACCCGAGGCAGCTCCGGCTTGTCGAGCACGCGGTATCGTCCGCAGCAACAGCCACACCCTACGGCGGCATACAGGGGACCATCTTGCTGCGGGGATCGCTGCTCGTGCCCGCGGTGAAGGGGTTCTTCCAGGCGGTGATGGGTTTCACGCAGCGGCTCTTCCCGCGACCCGAAGAAGAGAGCCTGCCGTGGTGGAGAAGACCCTGGTGGTAAGCGTGCAGAGCGAAGCGCCAGCGACGGGCGGCTCAGCCCCGCCGTCAGCTAGAACTCCACCTGCTCGCCTTGCGGCAGCAGGCTGCGCAGATAGGCACCGAGGTCGGTCAGCTCGCCCTCGGCGATCTTGCCGCGCCAGGCCGGCATGTAGAGCGGCGGCTTGGGCTGCGCGGGATCGAGCGCGGCAATCTCGGGCTGTCCGCGCAAGATGAACTCGTTCAGCTCGCTGGCCGAATAGCCTTCGGCGACGTAGAGCAGCGAGGGCACCCGGCCGCCGGTCTTGGCGTTGGGGTTGGGCACGCCGCCCTTGCCTTCCGGGCCGTGGCAGCCGGCGCAGCCGTACTTGCGGTAGACCTGCTGGCCACGGGCCTCGGGCGTCATCAGCGCCGGGATCTTGAGATAGCCCACCAGCTCGCTGTCACTAAGCGTGAGCACGAACTGCGTCAGCGCCCGCGCCTCGTGTTCGCTGAAGCCGAAGCGCGGCATCACCGTGCCCGGCGACACTTTCTGCGGGTCGCGAAAGTGCGCGTAGATCCACTCGGCACTGCGCCGCTGGGCAACGTGATCGAGTGGCGGCCCGACCGTGCCGCCTTTGCCGCCCAAGGCGTGGCAACCGATGCAGCCCTTGTCCTCGAACAGGCGCCGCCCCAGTTCCTGCCCCGGGATGGCCTTCATCGAGAGATAGTACTCGGTCAGCGGCTCGGCCGTCAGGCTCATCATGTAAACCGTCAGTTGCTCGACTTCCTCGTCAGTCACACGCAGTGGCGGCATGAGCGAGCCGGGGGTGGACTTAGCCGGGTCGCGGAAGTGCTGTAGCAACCAGTTGGGGGTGCGGCGGCGGCCGACTCGATCGAGTTCCGGTCCGATCGAGTTGCCCTCGCCGCCGAGGCGGTGACAGCCGCGGCAGCCGAGATCTTCGAACAGCCGCTTGCCCTTGGCCAGCGCCTCGGCTTCGGGCACGTCGCTGGCGAGATGACACTTGCCGCACGACGACTGGACGTACTTCAGCGACAGCAACGGCTCTTCCCAGTAGGGCACGTGCCCGTGCGCCGCTTGCGCGCTGGTGGCGTGGCCCTGACCACCATGGCAAATCGTGCAGCCGAACTTTTCGAACGGATGCCGATCGTGGTTGGGGTGATACGCAAATGGCTGCGGGTAGCCGGCGTAGGTCGGATCCTCCACCCCCAGATGGCAGCTGGTGCAGCGGTCGACGCGCTCGAGCGCGGGCAGGTGGATCTGACGCAGCTCGAGCGGGATGCGCCCGGCCGCCTCCCGCTGCTCGGCGGTGGTGGCGCGGGCGATCTCCTGCTCGACGAAGCGCTGCTGCCAGTCCTTCCACTCGCGGAACTGGTCCTTGTAAAAGCCGGCTAGTACCAGCCCGGCCACAACCAGGGCCAACACCGCGAAGCCCACACGCCAGCGGGCGGCCAGCGTGCCGGAGAAGGGCTCGGGAGTGGTGGTCGGCATGGCCATCGTGGCTGCGATCCGCGGCTCAGTAACGGTACGTTAACTCGACGTATCCGTAGTTGGCACTCGCCCCCTCGTAGGTGCTGCGGGCGATTCCCTGGCCGAAGGCGTGGGCGCAGTAGCCGTAGGCCGTGACCTGTTTGGTGACCGCCACGGTAATTCCGAGATCGAGCAAGTGCGCCAACTCACGGTTACCGCCGGTGGGCAGCCCGGCGTAGCCGAAGAAGGTCGGGCTGGTGGCGCCACCACCGGAGTACCAGAGGTCGGCGCTGTTGGTTGCCCGCAGCCAGTGATAATCGCTGCGGATGGTGATCGTGCTGGTCGGCTTCACAATCAGTTGGGCGAAGAGATCCTCGCTGTTCATCAAGTTATAGAAGGGGAACTGGGCGTAGGCGCGCGCGGTCGGGATCAGCTGCATGAAGGTGTGGTGAATCTGGTCCGTGCCGTCATCATCGCCGGAGGAGCGGTTGTAACCGAGCCGCACCCATGGCGAGGCCGGCACTTTGGGGAATTGATAGCCGCCTTCGACGGCATAGGCCCAGGCGAAGTGATCGAGCTGGCCCCAGTCGCCGGCCTGCAGCGCACCCCACAATAGCCCGTCGGCTTTGCCCGGGCCGACTTCGACGACAGTTACCGCATGGCTGCCGAGGGTGTGCACCTCGATGTCCTTGCGATCGGCCTCGCGCACGGCCTTGGCGCGGTTGTCGACCTTGGCGGCGTGGTCGCGGTTGTCGCGGTAGTAGAGGTAAAACAGCCGCGCATCGAGCGGCGTCATGCCCTCGATCTGCTTCAGTGTCGCCGCCAGGCCGGCGACGTAGATCCCCAACTCGCGGTTGGCGCTGACCTCGAAGCCGCCGGCGGTCGGCCGGCTGCCGAGCGCCGTCAGGTTGAACGAGGGCTGATCGTAGACCAGCTTCACGCCATCGAGGCTGCGGGTGACGTGGGTGAAACCGAAGGGGCCGATCAAGCGCTCGCCGACGCGGGCACGTTTGACCCACGCCAGCGCGGCGTCGGCCGGGATGGTCTCGAGTCCGTCGCTGTAATCGAACCGCCCGGCGGTGAGCGAGATGCCCGCCAGACCCGGCAGGTCCTTCACGGTGGCGTAGCCTTGCTTCAAGAACGACTCGCCCTGATCGCGGCTGCGGGTGTTGGCGTAGTACAGGGCCCCGGGGCCGAGGTTGCCGGCCTTCGAGGGGTTGGGGGCACTGGCGTCGTCCGGCAAGTTGACCAGGCGGGTGTCCTGACCTTCGACGACGACGAGTAGGTGAGGCAGCTCCAGTCGCAGGCCGGGGCGCAACTGGTTAGCGAGGAAGTCGTAGCGATGAGCGCCGGCCGGCGCTTTGCTCAGCGCGGGTTGAAACCAATCGACGAATTCGCCCCGCACGCGATCACTCAAAGTGAATGTCAGGCGATCCTGCCAGCCCTTCTCGGCCGGTTGCTTGGGCTCGGCGGCCCAGGTGGTGCACGCCGCCACCACACTTGCGGTGACTGCGCAGCGAACGAACCATCTCATTCCTATCTCCTCCTTTTCTGCCAGCAGCCGAATCAGTGCGAAGCGGCTGGTGGTTGCCATGGCCAAACCAGAGCCCAGTTGGGGCCGCGCAGGAGCGAGCCGACAATGGTGAGCACGACGATCGCGATCACACAAACAGTGAAGGTCGTGGTCGCCAGGCGCCGCCCCTGCCCGAACCAAACCCCGACGCCCGCGGGGCGCCGGTCGCAATACGGCAGCAGCACGAGAATGGCAACCAGGATGGTCGGGGCCGCCACCCCGCCCCAGAAGGCGGAGTAACTGACCAGCTCCTGCAAGCCCAGGAAGTACCACGGCGCTTTGGCTGGGTTAGGCGGCCGCACCGGGTTGGCGGGCTCCTCCAAAGGCGCATCGAAGAATATCGCCAGCACCAGAATCACTGCCACCGTGGCCAGCGCCAGCACCAGCTCGCGAAACAACAGGTGTGGCCATGACGGGATTTCCTCTTCCGGGCGGATGCCGACCGCGGGCGTGCTGCCGCGCGCCAGCTCCATCAAGCCGTAGGTCTTCGAGGTCGGCAGCGTGCCAGGAGCGAAGTCCTCGGTGAGGACCGCCGCTGCCTCATTGGGGCGGGCGAGGCCGCCGTCCTTGCGCACCCGCCAAAGATGCACGGCAATCAGCATGGCGGCCGCCAGCGGCAGCACCATTACGTGCAGCGCGTAGAAGCGGGTCAGCGCCGCCTGCCCGACGGTGGTGCCGCCGAGCAGCACGAAGCGGACGTATTCACCGACCAGCGGTGCGTAGGCGGCGATGTTGGTACCCACCGTCACGGCCCAGTACGCCAGCTGGTCCCAGGGCAGCAGATAGCCGGTGAAGCTCAGAAACAGCGTGATCAAGAACAGAGCGACGCCGATGAGCCAGTTGAACTCGCGCGGCGGCTTGTAGGCGCCGGTGAGAAACACCCGGCACAGGTGCAAGAACACCAGCGCCACCATCAGATGCGCGCTCCAGCGGTGGATATTGCGCAGCAGCTGGCCCGCGGTGACGACGAACTCGAGGTCCTTCATGTCGTGGTAGGCGTGCTGGGTGCTGGGTACGTAATAAAACATCAATAACACGCCCGAGATCACCAGCAGCAGAAACAAGTAGAGGCTGATCAGCCCGAGGCCGAGAGTGGTGGTGGGTCGCAGCGAGCGCCGGTTCACCTTGGCGGAGTGCAGGTGCAAGAAGAAACTCGACATCATCGCCTGCGCCCGCTGCAGCGAGCTTTGCGGCAAGCCGACGCGGAAGATCGAGCGGCCCACGCGCGTCTGCTCGAAGCGGCACCAGAGCGAGCTGAGCCACGTCATCTCACACCACCAGATACTTATCCGGCTGCACCGTGCGCGAGAGATCGACCAGCAGCCGGCCGTCTTTGGTCACCGACATCTCGTGCCAGCTCAGGGCCTTGGGCGCCGGCCCACCGCTGACACCGCCGGTTTCGTTGAAATGGCTGCCGTGGCAGGGGCAAAAATAGGTCCGGCCATCGGCAGCGCGGTTGACGGTACAGCCGAGATGGGTGCACACCGCCGAAAGCGCGCGAAAGGAGTTGCCTTTGCGCAACACGAACAGGCGCAACTCCTCCATGAAGGTGCTGCCCTCGGGAAACTCCTCGGGCCGGCCGAGGCGAAAGCGGCGGCTAGGCTCGTACAAGACGTTGGGAATCAGGAAGCGCACGCTCGCCACCGCCGACGAACCGAAGGCCACCGCCAGCGCACACCAGCCCACAACCAGCGCGATGAAACCGCGCCGCTCGACTCCCGCTTTCGTGTTCACGTTCTCCACCGTGTCCTCGCTCTGGTCACTCCGCACGACGGCCACGCTCAACCCGAGCCATTATGCGGCCGGCTCCGGCCGCGGTTGGTGGCACGCGCCAACTCGCGGATGAGGAGCAGGCCGAGTCCGGCGGCGCCGCGATAGAACGGGCCGGCGGCCGCCTGGGCGCGCGTGAAGAAGCGGCCGGCGAATGGGCCCAGGTGTTCGCCGAAGAAGCCGAGGTAGGCATCGCCGGTCACTTCAGCCTGTTCGGTCATGCCCCGGGATTGCGCGTAGGCCAGCTTGGTGAGCAGGTGAGCGGCGAAGCCCATCTCACTGGCAATGTGATCGGCCATCTCCTGATCCGGTTGCAGGCCGAAGGCGCGGTAGAAGCCGGCGACGTCGGCCAGCACCGTTGCCTTGCCTAACGCGTCCTCGCTCTGTGCCGTTTCATACGGCGAGCACAGGGGGGTGAGCGAGAACAGGCGCAGCCATTCGCTTTGCAGCGTGTTGCGGTCCACCCGCTGCCACTGGGCTTCGAGCTGGCTGACGGCCGCGCTCCACTTACGGCCCAGTTGCACAGCGGCCCGGTGCGCGGCGGCGAAATCGGGCCGCGTTTCCGGATAGGAAAACAGCTCGCCGACAAAGCCGGCGAGGCCGGCGCGCCCCAGCAGCGCCGCAGTCTTGCCGCTGCGCCGGCGCGCGGCGGCGCGGCGCCCAGCCCCGGTCTCGCTAGCGCTTAACATCGAGAGTCACCCACGGTGAGATGGATTTCCGGCTGCCGGCGTCGCGCTGGCCGCCGTCCCAGACGGCGAACGCCACCGGTGAAGTCGCGGCCAGCTCCCCCGGCAGCACCAGCACCACGCGCCAACGCCCGCCCTTCCAAGAGCCGCCGCCGCCGGGCGCAAAGCCCTTGTGCGTGATGGTGCCGGGCCCCTCGGCCACCAGCTCTTCGACCAAGCTGGGGTAGCTCGGGCCGGAAACCGGGTTGTCCACCGCCCAGCCGCCGGTGGTGGCCTTGGCGGCAGTGGCGTAGATCGCGGTGTCGGGCCGGATGGGGCCGCCCGAGCCGCCGCTCAGCGGCACCACATCCACCCAAGCCAACGGCGCCAGCTGGCTCGGCGTCGCCCATGCCGCCTTCCAGTTGAACAACCGCACCGGCCGGCCGGTGGCGCCCATCATGACCGAGGGCGGCGTGCCGGAGGGGGCGAACATCACGCCGCAACCGTCGCTGAACTGCGCCGGGCCGATGGTGCTGTTCTCGCTCTGGTCGGCCCATTCGAGTAGCAGCGCCAAGCGCTGTTCGTCACGCAAGGCGCGCACTTGCACGCTGGCAACGGCGGCTTTCTCTTGGAAGGGCTCGACGAACTGCTGGGGTTGTAGCGATACGGTCTGCGGCTTGGCGCCGGCCCAGAGTTTCGAGTCGGGGGCCGCGGCGGCGGCGGCGTCCGCTACCGCTGCGGCGCTGATCACGAGCTCGAGCCGCGGCTCGGGTTCCTTGCGCGGCTGTGCCGCAACCATGGCGGGCAGCGCGACCGCCGCTGCCAACGCGATGGTGACGAGGCGAACAATCGTGTTCGTATTCATTGGCCACCTCAGCTGATGTTGTGCCGATAGGCTTGACGTTGCTCATCGAAGTAGGGTCGCACCACCGTCGGCTCCTTCAACGGCGCTTTGGCCACCGTGTCGCCCTTGGCGTTGAGACCCACCACCGCATCGCCATCGCGCTTGAAGCGCGCCACGATCTCCGGGGTCGAGCCGATCAAGTGCAGCAGGCCCAGCAGTTCCGGATCATTGGCGGCGTTCTTGTATGCCTTCTGCGCCGCCTCGACGCCGGGGCCGAAGAGCTGGCGCAGGAACGGCAGCGGCGCGTGCAACGGCGGGATGTAGTACACGTTCGGCTCCAGCCCGAATTGCGGATAGAGCGGCAGCGCCAGCTTGCGCACGTGCACCAGGAAGTCGACCGGGTTGTCGGCCTCGGCCTTGTCGGGCGTGTGCACGAAGCCGGCGATGCGAATTTTGCCGATGCAGTTGACCACGCACTGGGTCTGGTAGCCTTGCTCGATCGCCGGGTAACAGCCGATGCACTTCTCCGAGATGCGCGTGGCGTCGTTGAACATCGTTTTCTTGTACGGGCACGCTTTGACGCACTCGCGGTAGCCGCGGCAACGGCTCTGATCGAGCAGCACGATGCCGTCTTCGTTGCGCTTGTAGATCACCTGCCGCGGGCAGGCGCTCAGGCACGCCGGGTAGGTGCAGTGGTTGCAGATGCGCGGCAGGTAGAACATCCAGGCGTAGCCTTGCCCGCGCAGGAAGGCGCCCTTGTCGATGGTGCCGTTGATCTCGTCCTCACCCAGGTTGGGATACGACCAGTCCTCTTCCTCGGGCAACACACCGGCGACCAGCTCGCCCTTCTTGGCGGCCTCGAACAGGGTCTGGCCTTGGTAGACGCCGTCCTGCCAGCGCTGCGGGCCCAGACGTTCGAGAATCTTGAGATCCCAGGCGAGCGGGTACGAGCCGTAAGGTTTGGTCTCGACGTTGTTCCACAGCATGCGCTCCTGCCCGCGGCCGGCGGTCCAGGTGGTTTTGCAGGCCAGCGTGCAGGTCTGACAGGCGATGCACTTATTGAGGTCCATCACCATGGCGAACTGCCTCTTGGGGCGGACGCCTTCGAAGGGGTATTTGGTCTTGCGCCCGATCTGCCAGTTGTCGACTAGGCCAACTTCCTCGAAGGAGACATCAGCCATTGACGAACCCTCCCTTCAGGTAGGTCTTCATTGCCGCGCTTTCGTAAGTGGGGCGGAGGCCGAGCGCGGCCGGCCGCCACAGGCCTTTGCCGCTCTCGCCGCCGGGCTCGGCTTTGGTGATCTTGACGAAGGCTTCGCGCGGCGCGCCGACCACCGAATGGATATCGGGCGCGTAGCCGATACCAATGGTCTGGCCGTAGACGTCTTTGCGCACCAAGGTGTCGGTCATCAGCGTCGGCCGCAGCCAGGCGCGCGTGGCCGACTGATGGCTGCCGTAGCGGAACATGGCCTGGTAATTGGTCGCGGGGTTCTTGGCCAGGCCGTCGGGGCGTTCGTGGTGGCCGCGCACGCTTCCCAGAGTGGCGCCGTACATATTGAACCACATCCGGGTGACACCGCGCGGCGTGCCGTTGTAGTAGCGGGCGCGGCAGAGCAGCCGAGCGGTTTGCTGCTGGGCCTTGGTGCCCTTCTTGGCGTTGCGGAAGGGCCGGTCGGAGGGATCGGCATCCACCCAGACGTAGTCGCCATCTTCAATGCCGCGGGCTTTGGCGTCCTGCGGGTGGATGTCGACGTAACCCTCGGAAACAAACGGCTTGCGCTTGTCGTGGCGGTAGATGTCGCCGAAGGGGCCGAACAGCACCGCGACGATGTCGGTATCCACCGGCGTGGTGTGGGCGCCGTGGCGGTACTTCGGGGTGTGGAAGATGAAGTCGTAGCCGATGGCCTTGAGCGGATGTGCGGTCTGGCTCAGCGCGCTCCAGGGCTTGACGATGTTGCGAACCTGGCGGACTTCGACCGATTGATCCTTCGGGTCGAGCCCCCACTCGGCTGGGCCGATGGGTTTGATGGCCACATGCGGCGCGCCGACGATGACGTTGGGCTCGTAGAAGGTAGAGTCGACCGGCTCGCGATACACGGGCAGGTTCTCGCCGTGCTCGCGGAACTCGGGCTCGTCGCGGTAAAACTCGAGCCGGCCGGTCTTGGTGTACCAGGGCTTCTTCTCCTGCGTCTGTTCCCAGCCGACGGCTTTCGGATAGGTGCGGGTCATCAGCAACGCCGGCACGCCGTCCTTGGCTTTGGCTTCGAGTTCGGTGAACTTGTAGCCCTTGAGGCCGGTGGAGGCGTTGCAGACGCGTTGCAGATAGACCTCGGGCTTGTCGCCGGCGAACTTCCAGTAATCGCGGAACTTGGTCTCGCCGGTAACCGCGGCGAGCTTTTCGCCGATACCGGCCAGCACTTCGATATCACCACGAGTGTTGAAGGTGCGCGCCAGCGGGGTGCGCGGGAAGACGGTGACGAAGGGGTTGGTGACCGAGCCGGCCATGTCGGGCAGTTTGAACTCGCTCCAGGCATCGACCGCGAACACCACGTCGGCGTACTCGCACGAGGCCGTCCACCACCAGTCGGAGACCAGCACCATGTCGACCTTCGGCAGCGTGTTGAACATCAGGTCGAAGTGCCACTTGGCGTTGCCCAGCAGCGAGTTGGAGTTCGCCACCCACACGGCCTTGGTGGGCGAGGGCGTGTGGGTCTTGCCGGTAAACAGCTTGTTACCCAGGCGTAGCGGCCGGTCACCGTAATTGAAGTAGTGTGCCGACTCGGGCTTCCAGTAGGCCTTGACCTTGGCCGGCTTGTCGGGATCGAGTTCGATGTTGAACGGGTCCTCGTTGATGTATTGCGGCGAGCCGTTGAACAGGGCCACGCGGTAATTGCCGGCGTAGCTGCCGACGTTGCCGCCGAAGCCGCCGATGTTCTTGGTCAAAGCGGCGACCAGGAAGATGGTGCGGTCTTTCAAATCGGCGTTGAAGAACTGGTTCGGTCCCATGCCGACGGCGAAGAGCGTACCTTCACGGGCGTTGGCGATGTCGTGGGCGAGCGACACGATGGCCTCGGCCGGCGCCCAGGTGATTGCCGCGGTGGCTTCGGGGGTGAAGTTGGCGTCGAGGTACTCGCGGATGAGATCGAACACCGGCCGGGCTTGTACGCTCTTGCCATCGGCGAGCGCGACGGTGAAGGTGCCTTCAAGGGCCGGAGTCACGTTGGCCGGCAGGGCGGCGGCGTCGTTGCGCGACAACGCCGCGGGAGCGTTGGCGGCGCTGTTCCACACCACCCAGTCGTGCAACTGAGCGGCGAGCGCCTCGGGGATATGCGCTACCGGTTGCGCGCCCGGCGGCGGTGGCGTCTCGCCGGTCTTGACGATCTTGGCGTATTTCTCCGGCAGCGCCGACTGATGGCCGGGGAATACTTCATTGGCGCGCAGCAGGGTGAGCGTGTCCAGGCGCACCAACAGCGGCAGGTCGGTCGAGGTCTTGACGTACTCGTCGTCGTAGAGCCGCTCCTTGATGATCACTTGCGCCAGGCCCAGCGCAAAGGCCGGATCGGTGGCGGGACGGATCACGATGGTCTCGTCGGAGGCTTTCGAGGTCGCGCTGTACTCGACGGTGATGCAGACCACTTTGGCGCCTTTGGCGCGGGCTTCCGTCAGCCAGTGCGAGTCGGGCATCTTGGTGGTCAGCCAGTTCATCCCCCAGGGCAAGATGAGCTTGGCGTGGTCGGCCAGCGCGAGGTCGAAGTCGATCGTCTGCTGGCCGGTGACCATCGGGTGGCCGGGCGGGAGATCGGTGTGCCAGGAATAGTTGTCCCAGCCGCGGCCGCCGACCGCCTTGTCCGGTCCGACACCGCGCAGCTTGGCATCGACCAGGGCCATGCTGTTGGCGAAGCGATAGAGGCCCATCAGGCGAGTAGTGCCGAGGAACGGCATGCCGCCGCGGAACTTGAGGGTCTTGGTACCGGCACCGCCGAGGTCGGCGATCATGGATTCGTCGTACCCCTGGGCCTTGAGGCGCTCGGCGCCGGCCGGGCCGGTGTAGGTCTCGGCGATGTTAACGTAAGCCTTGGCGGCTAGTTCGAAGGCTTCGTCCCAGGTAGCCGCGAGCCAGCGGTCGCTGCCGCGTTGAAACATGTCGGCGGGGGGCCGGCCGGCGTTGTCGCGCGGGAAGCCGGCGTCAACCCAGCGCTTGAAGCCCTCGCGTACCATCGGCTGCTTGCAGCGGCGGTCGCCGTAGAAGCGGCGCACCAGCGCCAGGCCCTTCTGGCACACGCGTGGATCCCAGCGGCAGGAGGCTTGATTGCCGTAGACGTCGGTGGCCTTGCCGTAGCCGTAGGTCGGGCCGATGCGGGTGACCACTCCGTTCTTGACCTGCGCCCGCAGCAGGCAGTTGTGGGTGTCGTTGGGGGCACAGAGGAAGGTGAAGCTCTCATCGGCGGCGAACAGGTTGCGGTAGACTTTCTCCCAGTCGCGCGCGGGATAGGCGGCAAGGGGGTTGTCCACGCGATCGACCGCGGCCAAGCCGCGCGGCACCAGGCCGCTGGCGGCCAGGGCGACGCCGCACTGCGAGCAGAGTTTGAGAAAGTCACGCCGTGAGAATGTGGTGCCTTGCTTGGATTTGCCCATAGTCCCTCCTTCCAAAGCTATTGGGGCACACTGGCGGCGGCGCGTGTGTGCACGCGTCGTCGGTTACCGCTTACACGCGTTCAAGCCGCCAGCACCTCCACCCGTTCCATGGTGATCGCGCCGGTGGGGCAGCGCACGGCGCACAGGCCACAGCGAATGCAGCGGGTCTCGTCCTTGATGATGGCCGCGCCGGCACCGCGCACCGGCACGCCGCCGTAACGTGCCCGCAGCGCCGCCGCCAGCGCGGCGTCGCCGCGCAGGTCGGCACTATCGACGATGCGCAGGCAGTACTCCGGACAGATATCGACGCAGCCGCCGCACAGGATGCAGGTGTCGCCGTCGAACACCGGGGCGACGTGGCAATGCAGGCAGCGCACCGCCTGCGGCCGCGCCGCGGCTTCGGGATAGATGGTTTCGACCTCGCTCACACCGACGCGCCGCGATATCGGCAGCATCGGCGGCAGTTCTCGTCGTAGTCGCTCGTACCCGGCCGGCGGCCGGTAGGGGAGAAAGCGCGTCACCCGCACGGTTTGCGACGGCGCCGCGGGTTGCACGCCGAGGTAGGCGGCAATCGAGCGCGCTGCCCGCCGCCCTTCCGCCACCGCGTCGATGATGATGCGCGGGCCGAAGGCGACGTCGCCGCCGGCAAAGACGTCGGGACGCGAGGTGGCCAGCGTCTCACGGTCGGTCTCGATGGCCCCGCGCGGCGTGACCCGCAGGTTGTCCTCCGGCCGAATCCACGACAGATCGGCGGCCTGGCCGATGGCCAGGATCACGGTATCGGCCTCGATGACCTCTTCGGAGCCTTCAACGAAGGTCGGATTGAAGCGCCGGTTCTCGTCGAACACGCGGCTGACGCGAATCAGTTCGATCCCGGTCACGCTCCCGTTGCGGCCGACGACGCGGCGCGGCCCCCAACGCGGGTGCAGCTTGATTCCCTCACCCAGGGCCTCGTCGATTTCCTCGCGCGCGGCGGGAATCTCGGAGAGATCCTCCAGGCAGTACACGTGCACTTCCGGGGCGCCCTTGCGCAGCGCCTGGCGGGCGGCATCGAGGGCGATGTGGAGGTCTTCCGGTACCTCGGGCTCACGCTCGGTGAGCTGGCGCAGGGCCTCACGCGCCGATTGCAGCGCGGCGCGCAGCTCCTCGGGGCTCAACGCTTCGGCGCGATCGATCTGCCGAATAACCGAACGCGCCGCGTCGAAGGCGACGTTGCCGCCGCCGATTACCACCACCTTCTTCCCCAACTCGACGCGGTAGCCCAGGTTTACGTTGAGCAGGAAGTCGATCGCGCGGAAGACCCCGTCGAGTTCCACGCCTTCGATGTTGAGTTCGCGGCTGCGATGAGCCCCGATGCCGATGAAGACGGCCTGGTATCCTTGTTGGCGCAGATCAGCGAGAGCGAAGTCATGCCCCAGCCGTTGGCCCAGCCGCAGTTCAACGCCGAGGTCCAGGACGGCTTGAATCTCGGCCTGGATGACTTCGCGCGGCAAGCGGTAGGCGGGTACACCCAGGACCAGCATGCCCCCGGCGATTGGCTGCGCCTCGAAGACGGTGACACTGATGCCGGCGAGGGCGAGGTCGTGAGCGCACGCCATCCCGGCCGGCCCGGCGCCGATTACCGCCACGCGGCTGGCGTTGGCAGCAATTGCGCTGCGCCCGCCAAAGATGCGATCGAGATCGAAACGGCCGGACTCCACCCCAAAACGTTCGCTGACGAAGCGCTTGAGCGCGCGGATAGCCACCGGTGAGTCAATCGCACCACGCCGGCAGTGCATCTCACAAGGGGCGTTGCATACCCGGCCGCACACCGAGGCGAACGGGTTGGGGGTGCGGGCAATGATGTAGGCGTCCTCGTAACGGCCTTCGGCAATGGCGCGAACGTAGCCGCCGGAGTCGGTGTGAACCGGGCAAGCCTCGCGGCAGGACACCTGGCGCTGGAAATAGGACGGGGCCGGAACTTCAACCGACAGTGCGGGTCCGCTCATGCGACTGCTTCCGCCGGGTACTTCAAACCGCCGGGTTAGACTCCGTTACTGAGCGTAAGTCTGCTTCACCTTGTTGAGCCGTTCGGTGTTCGTCTGACGCTCCTCCGCCGAGAGCGCGGCCAGCTTCTTGTCGAGCAGGTCCTTCTTTCTGACGCTGGCATCGTAGACGAGCAACTCGTAGATGCTCTTGGCGACGGCGGCGTCAATGCCGGAGTCCGGCTTGCGCATCATGCGTTTGACGTAGCGTTCCCACTCCTCCGGCAGCGCGAACTCGGAATTAATCGGCCGGCTCAGCTTGTGACATTGCGAGCACTTCTGCGAGAAGACCTTGTAGGCATCTTGGAGCTTGGCGGGGTACTTGGAGACGTCGATTTCGCTCGGTCCGGCCTCGGCCTTCTCGATCCGCGCCTTGGTCTCGGCATCAAGTTCCTGGGCGCGTGTCGGGGCGATCGCAAGCAGCAGCGCCGAGGCCACGGCCAGGGACAAGACAGTTCGCTTTTGTGCCATGCAAGCCTCCGAGCCTCCGGCGTAGCACAGCAACGCTCATACCAGCCGCAGGCAACGTTGGCGGCGGGCGCTGGCAATGCCCGGCACCCCGGCATTCTCACCGATCGGCCTGCTGGAATCGGGTTCTTCGCAGGGGCAAGAAGGGCGATTCCGGCACCTGAGCTGACTGGCGCCGGCTTGCAAGGTGTATTCCCAAGTATACGGGCTGGCTCTCGGTGTATGCACTAGCGCGCCGCGCCAGCGCTGCCAGATCAGGCGGGAACAAGCTCCGGAGATACCTGGCCTCCGAACGCGCCTGCCGCCGATGGCGGACATGTTTGCAGCGAACGCAGGCCCAGCCGCTCGACGGCGGCTATCAGTTCCTCGGCCTTGATCGGCTTGGAGACATAGTCGTCCATGCCGGCGGCTAAGCACCGCTCGCGATCGCCTTTCATGGCATGCGCGGTCAGGGCGATGATGGGAACGCGAGGGGATTGCGAATTGCCGTCTCTCGCTATTTCGCGGCACCGGATTTCGGCGGTGGCCTCGAAGCCGTCCATCTCGGGCATTTGCACATCCATCAGGATAAGATCGAAACCGCCGCCCTGATCGAGCAGGGTCAACACCTGACGCCCATTACGCGCCACCGCGACCTGGTGCCCGCGCTTCTCCATCAGCCGCGCCACCAAGTGCTGATTTACGACGTTGTCCTCTGCCAGCAGGATGCGCAGCGACGCGCCGGGAGTAGCCGGTGGGCGTTCCGGCGGGTGATCGAGCACCAGCGTGGAGTTAGCCATGGCGCTGAGGATGGCGTCCAGCAGGTCGGAGCGGCGCACGGGTTTGGTCAGGTACACGGCGATGCCGAGCTGGCGGCAGCGGGCCGAGGCCGCCGCCTGCCCGGCGGAGGACAACATCATGATGGTCGTGCCGGCCAACTCCGGGCGCTGCCGTATTTGATCGGCCACGGCAAATCCGTCCATCTCCGGCATCATGGCGTCGAGCAGCACGAGGCGGTAGGGCTCCCCGGCGGCGGCAGCCCGCCCCATCGCCAGAAGGGCAGCCCGGCCATTGTCCACCACCCGCGGCTCCATATGCCAGTTGAGTAACATCTCTTCGAGAATGAGCCGGTTGGTGGCGTTGTCATCCACGACCAACGTGCGCAGCCCGTGCAACTGCTCTGGCTCAATCGCGGCCAGTTGATTCACGCTCTCGTCGCACCTCTCAAACCGAGCGGTGAAATGAAAGGTGCTGCCCCGATCGACCTCGCTCTCGACCCACATGCGCCCGCCCATGAGGTCCACCAGCTGCGAGGCGATGGTCAGCCCCAAGCCCGTACCGCCATACTTGCGGGCGGTGGAGCCATCGACCTGCTCGAAGGGCTGGAAGATCGCTTGCCGCTTCTCTGCCGGAATACCGATGCCGGTATCTCGGACGGAGAAGTGGAGTTCGACGGGAGCATCGCAGCCGGCGAGGCGCGCCGGTTGGAGCTCGACCCGAACGACCACTTCGCCGCGCTGGGTGAACTTGATGGCGTTGCCGACGAGGTTGACGATGATCTGGCGCAGCCGGCCGGGGTCGCCCACCAGCCCGTCGGGCACGCCGGGAAGCACATGGCTGAGCAACTCCAACCCTTTCTCGTCCGCCTGCACTGCCAAAGCCTTCATGGCGTGATCCAAGGTGTGGTCGAGCCGGAACTGCGTCGGATCGAGCTGTAGCTTGCCCGCCTCGATCTTGGAGAAATCGAGCACGTCGTTGATCACCAACAGCAGCGCATCGGCGGATGACTTCACCATGCCGAGGTAGTCGCGTTGCTCCGGCGACAGTGCGGTATCCAGCGCCAGCTCGGTCATGCCGATGATGCCATTCATGGGCGTGCGGATCTCGTGGCTCATGTTGGCGAGGAACTCGCTCTTGGCGCGGTTGGCGGCCTCGGCCGCCTCCTTGGCGCGTTGCAGCTCTGCCTCGGTCCGTTTGCGCTCGGTGATGTCGCGGGCGATGCCCTGCACTCCGACGGGCGTGCCGCGTTCGTAGACCAGCTGTGCGCGAACCTCGAGCCGCAGTTGGCGGCCGTCTTTCGCGATCAGATCCACTTCGAATGTGTTTCGGGTATCAAGCCCGGCGATTCCACCGGCGATCAACCGCGCCGACAGCTCGAACGATTCCGGCGTCAGGAGACTGGCGAGGTTCAGGCGCAGCGCCTCTTGGCGCGTGTAGCCGATCACTCGTTCGGCGGCCCGGTTGAGAGAGGTGAAGTTGCCCGCGAGGTCGTGGGTGTAGATAACGTCGTTGGCGTTTTCGAACAGCTCGCCGTAACGCTCTTCGCTTTGCTGGCGTGCCTTCTCTTCGCGGCGCCGCTCGATGAACATGCCGATCTGCCCGCCGATGGTGACGAGCGTGGTGAGGAGCGCGTCGTCCGCCTGCGCGATCTCCCGGCCAAACAACTCGATGACATCGGAGACGGCGCCCTCGCTCAGCACGGGAAAGGCCAGCGCGCCGTGCAGCCCGGCCGCGGCCGCGGCCCCCGCCCGCGAGCAGCGCGGATCCGCCGCGATGTCGGGAACACACGCGGGCGCGCCGCTGGCCCACACGCGGCCCGGGAGGTCGATGCCGGGGGAACACCGGAGCTGGCGGCTCTGGGTCGCGAATTCACCTGCCTCGACCGGAGCCATGGGCGAAACTTCGATGCAGCGCAGCTGGTTGTCCGGCTCCACTTGCCAGACCGCACCAAGGTCGCACCCGAGGCAGCCGCACAGGGCCTGAACGATCTTGGGCAGGGCATCGCGCACCGTTGTGGCCCCGGCCAGGATACGCGTGACGGCGAGCTGAGCAGCGAGTTGCTGTTCGGCGTGCTTACGTTGTGTGATGTCGCGGTAATGCACCACGATGGCCCGCACGCTCGGTTCAGCCAACAGGTTCTGGCCGATGGCCTCAAGCCAGCGCCACGAGCCGTTGCTGTGAGAGTAACGGAACTGTGTGTTAACGCTCTCCTCGGGGTGTTGCAGCAGACGGGCCAAGCTGTCGAGCATTATCGGGGTATCCTCGGGATGCATCAGCTCAAAGGCCATGTGCCCGACGTCGGCTTGAGCGGGTCGACCGAAGATGCGACCGCCAGCCGGACTCACGTACAGCAGCGTTCCCTCAGCCGCGACTAACGCGACCGCGTCGGTGCTTCCTTCAATGAGCGCACGGAATCGCCGTTCGCTGGCTTGCACGGCCTCCTCCGCCCGCTTGCGCTCGGTAACGTCATGAAAGACCGCGCGGCAGCCGATGGGCTGGCCATCCCGAACCGCGCAGCTGGCATTCCCCTCGACCATCAGGGTGCGGCCGTCCTTGGTCAGGAAGGTGGCCTCGAGCTGGCCGACATTCTCGCCGGCCATCAGGCGTCCAAACACCTCCACGCAATGCCCGGCGGCTGAGGGATGAAGGATGTCGGAGACGGACAGCCGCCGCGCTTCCTCGGCAGAGTAACCGAGCGCCTGCTGCCACGCTCGGTTGACGTACGTCAACGAGCCATCCGGGGCAACGCACTGAATCAGATCCGTGGTGGTCTCGACGACGTCCTGGTAGCCGCGCAACGAAAGATTGCGCCGCTCTATATCCAGCCGGTAACGCTCGAATTCGAAGGCCACATAGACCGAACCAAGGAAGGCGACGCCGAAGCCCAAGGCCGGCAAGCCGGCGGCAACTGCCACCGTGCCGGTTACAGCGTAGACGTTCCACAAGATAGCCAAGCCGGCCGTCGCTACGGCCACCGCCTGCGGGCCCATTCCCCAGGGGAACAGCGTGGCCGCGCCCAGCGCGAGAACGGTGAGCAATAGCGGCGTCAGTGTGAGATCGTGATTCAGGGAGTTGGACGCGGCGGTGGTGAAACACAGCGCGGCTGCCACCGCCAGCGCGATCAGTCGGGCGTACCGCCAGCTGTCCGACCCTCGTAGAGCTAGCAGAGCCGCGCCAGCGACCGCAGCCTGGATGAGCTTGACGCCAAACAACGGCGCAAACGCGCTCGGGCTGAAGAACCACTCCCCGAGGGCAAACAGCGGGATCTGACCGAGCAGAATCAGCAGGAAGACCCGCCCGCGCACCACCAGCAGGCGATCAGCGATCTCCCGCAACTCGGCCCGGGTGGCTTCAGGTCCGCTCGCAAGCGTGGTTACTGGCGGTGCACTATTTGCCGGGGGCGCAGGTGGTCCCGGGGTGTTGGCAAGAGGTTCGTAGATCATGCTCTGCGCCCAGTCCTTCCGCCAAAGCGCAACGCCTTGTTGCACCTGCAATGCCACCGCGCTGGACTTATGGATCAATCAGAGCAGCGACGAATCCCGCAGATCGCTGTTACGACAGTGCCGAAATCTCCGAAAACGACCGTTTTGTTAACGCTGCAGAGCGCGCCGGCGATGTGCCGGCGCGCGTGTCGCGGACCAGCGCCGCCTACGGCCTCGACCGCTTCACCTCCTGCAAGGCCGCCTTTCTTGCTGCACACCTCTTGTCCGCAACCGAGACCTACGTGCTGTGGGGCTACGGCGACACGGGCCGGGCGCCGCGCCGCGCCCCGCTCGCGCATAGCAAGCGCCCGGCGTACGTCGTGGAAGTGCGCGCCGCCAGATTCGCGAGGCGATGACCCGCATGGGCTTCCGTGAGAACCCTTTTGCGTTTGGCGTGGCTCGTGGTTTGAGCTCTATGCTGGTATGCTGCCGGCGAGATGCTGATCGATGGATTCGTCTGGCTTCCCAATATCGTCGACAAGCTGTGGGCAAAGCATCATGTCGACCAGGACGAGGCCGAGGAGGTTTTCTTCAACCGCCCGCGGTTTTGGTTCGTGGAAAACGGAGATCGCGACGGAGAGGACGTCTATGCGGCCACCGGTCAGACGGACGCTGGACGGTATCTGATCGTCTTCTTCATCTACAAGGCGGACAGGACTGCGTTGATTCTCAGCGCACGGGACATGGACAGCAAGGAGCGCAAACGACATGACAGGAAGTGACCGAAAGAGCAGCGTCTCTCATGCGGCCACCCCGCAGGCAATCGGCGAGTTCTGGGACTCACACAGTCTCGACGACTCCCCGACGGTTCGCGAGGTGGACTTCGAAGTCCACGCACTACGCCGCCACCGGGTCACACTCGACCCGGATCTCTACGAGCAAATCGAGACCGAGGCACGCATCCGTGGTGTGTCGCCGGAAACGCTCGCCAATCGATGGCTGACCGAGAAGGTTGTACGCATCGCTCGATCGCCAAAGCTGGCGCGGCATCGCATGCCCGCACGGAGGCCGAACACCTATAAGGCCTCCGCTGTCAAGAAGACGCGACGGTAGCGCCACGGGGGCGGGGGGCGCTCGCGGGAAGCAGACGCGGCGGGCTAAGATGGCAAGCGCGATCACTGATGCTGATCCGGTCCAGTTTTCGCGCCCGCGCTGCGCTGATTATTCTCCCTCCGAGGAGGGCCAGCGTGCCGGTGAGCACGGCGAGCAGGGGCCACGAATGCGCGGGGGCCGGGATCGACTGTACGCGGGGAAGCACCTCGAGATCGAAGGCCCGTTGGCTCTGTGCGCCGCAGTTGTCGGTGGCGGTGACGGTCACGACGTGGTGGCCCGCCGGTCCCGCATTGACGATATCTACCACTCCCGTGAGTGGATCGCCCGAGAACGAGCCCGTGAAGCCGGGCGCGGACGCGACGAGGCTCACCACCGAGCCGTTGTCGGAAGGTGGCGCGTCGGGGGTGGCGGTGCCGTTTCCCGACAGTGGGCCGACGGCCGGATACGCGCCGAGCGCCGGGGGTGTGTTCGCGGTCACGTTCACGTTGGCGTCGGCCGCCGCGACCAACCCGCCGCCATCCGTGATCTGCACATTCACAGGGTTATCGCCCAATTGCGCCGTACATGCGGCGCCGACGACGGCGTCGATCGAGCCGCCGTTATTGGCCCCGCCGCTGATACTGATGCCGGCGGGCAGCGGGCCGAGCGCGGGGACGAGATCGCCGGCCGCCGTGAAGTCATCGTTCGCCGTCGCCAATGTTCCAACCGAGGCGGGGCTGCCTTGCTGCCGGCTCATGGTTTGCGGTGTCAACGACGGCTGGTTATTGGCCGCGACGCCTTGCACGGCCGCGCAAGCCGAGAATTCCGATGCATCCCTCCAGTTGGCGCTGCCGGAGTCGGAGATGTGCGCGGTCGCGGTCATGATGCGTCCGGGTTGGACCTCAACGGGCAGGACGACCTGGAACGTCAGATTACCGCTGCCATCGGTGGTCTGCGCGGCGCTGCCGAGGAAGGTCATGCCCTCACCGTGACCCGACGGGTCGCATGCGTCGTTGGCGAAGAACTCCATGGTGAATTCGGAATTCGGCTCGGCGGTGGACAGTGTACCGGCGACGGTCGTCGTGCCGTTGTTCGCTACCGCCAGGGTGAGCGCCGGGAAGTTCTGCAAGTGGTTGGGGCCGGAGTCCGCGTCGCCGGCGTCGTTGGCCGTCACGCCGTCGCCGCCGAGATCGATGCCGAGGCCGCCGTTTTCGAAGATCTCGTTCGCGGAGATGAGGTTGCCAAGCACCGTTGTGCCTTCGATCCGCACCCCGTCGCGCCTGTTGTACGCGATCCGGTTTGAAACGACCTGGGCCAGGATCGGCCCAGAGACCCCGCCCGACAACCGTACTCCATCCCGGCCGTTGGGCAGCGGCGCTGCACCGGTGGCATCGGTACCGATGCGATTGCCGGAAATGAAGTCACCGATGCCGCCTCCGCAGTCCACGCCCGCGAGCGCGTTGCCCGAGATCAGGTTGTCCGATGCGGCCAAGCCCCAGGCCGCGAACCCACTATTGAGGATACCGTTTGCCCCGTTGGGCAGGGCATTGAGGCCGCTTGCGTCGGTGCCGATGCGGTTCCTTACGGCGTGGGCCGTTGCCCCCACCGAACCAATGGACAGGTGGACGCCATTCGCTCCGTTCCCTGAAATGAGGTTGTCGTAAATCCACGCGCCGAAGCTCTTCCCGACGTCGACGAGAAACACACCGTCGGTGAGATTGCCGAGGACAGCGGCGCCGCTGACGTCGCTGCCGATGTAGTTCCCAACGATGCTGTTGGCATGGGATCTGGCGTTCACGCCGGTGCCGTTGCCGGAGATCAGGTTGCGGTGCTCGGCAAGGGGGCCGCCGATGAGGTTGGCGGGAACCACGGTTCCATTGGGGTAGCTGCGCACTCCGATCCCATTCCCCGTGGGCAGCGTGCCGGTGACGTCGGTGCCCAGAAAATTGCACTGCACCACGTCGTTCGAGCCGGTGTGCATGTTGATGCCGGACCCGGCGAACTCCTGGATCACCAATCCGCGCACGACGCTGTTGCCGGCGCTCAGCGTCAGCCCGTCGGCGCCGGCGCCCGCGCCGCTCCCGTTGAGTACGATCCGCAGCGTCGGCGGCCAGGTGGCGCAGCTCGCGCCCGGCTGCGTCGCGCCGTCGATGATGACCGGCTCGGTGGCGGTGGGCAGCGGCGATGCCGGCGCAATCGTGTGCGGACCCGCGCCGGCGATGGCGAAGCCGATGATGTCGGTCCCGGCAAGTCCGGCGGGACACTCGCCGGGCATGGCGCCCGATGGCGCGTTAGTGTTGGCGCTCGTGATCGCCTCGCGCAGGGAGCAATTGCCGTCGTCAGCCGCGGTGTCCGCCGTCGTGTTGACCGACAGCGTGGTGAGCGCTCCGAGGACTGTCAGCGAGAATGTGCTCATTGCCGTCGCGCCGCAGGTGTCGGTTGCGGTAACCGTGACGGTGTGGGTGCCGGCGGGCCCGGCCGATGCGATGGTCAGCGTTCCGGTCAGCAGGTTGCCGCTGAACGTGCCGGTGAACCCCGGGGCCGAAGCCGTCAGCGTCAGCAGCGGCCCGCCTCCCGCGTCGTCCGGGGGCACGCTGGCGGCGAGGTTGATGGCGCCGCCGAGGCCGACGGTGGCGTCCGAATAGGTGCCGACCGTCGGCGGGGTATTGGCCGCGACCGTGATTGCCAGGTTGACCAGCGAAACGTTGGCGTCACCGTCGGTCACCTGCAAGGACACCGCGTAGTCGCCGGGCGTCACCGAACAGTCGGCCGCGACGGTTGCCGATATGCGGCCGAAGTCGTTGGTGATGCCGCTCAGCGTCATGCCGGGCGGGGCGGCGCCGACGTTGACGCCTAGCGATTGCGGGGGCGTCGCATCGTCGCTCGCCACCGCCAGGGTACCGATGATCAGCGTGCCCTGCTCAACCGTCAAGGGATGTACGATTACGGTCGGATCCGGGCCGCCGACCGTATCGTACACATACGCGGAGCCCTGCAGATCGTTGCCGCCGACATCGTCGTATCGTGCCCCGGCAACCACCGTCCCGCCGCTCACGGCCACCGCGTCGGTGAACCCCGCTCCGAAGGCGCCAGCCCGCGCGCTGGCGACCAGCTTCTGCAACTCGCCCCAGTTGTTCGCCCCGCCCAGATTACGCTGGAACACGAATGCGGCGCCGGGATTGAAGGCGGAAAGACTCAGGCCCGCTGACAGATCGCCGACCACAACGGTGTCGGCGTCGATCGACACCGACACGCCGAACTGCTCGAAGGTGCTCGGCGTGCTGGCGACGAGCTTCTTCACGCTGCCCCATTGGTCGGCGCCGCCCTGGTTGCGGGCGAAGACGTAGGCCGAGCCTTGGTCGAGGTTGCCACCGATGTCGTCGTACACCGCACCGACTACGGCCGCGTCGGCGGCGATGGCGACGGAGATGCCGAACTGGTCGTTGCCGCCGCCGTCGCCGGCGAGCAGCTTGCGGCGCTCGCCCCAGTTGTCGGCGCCGCCGAAGTTGCGGTCGAACACGTACGCGGCCCCCTGATCCACGTTGGCCCCGGCGTCGGCGCCGATTGCGCTGACGATGATGCTGTCGCCGTCGATCCCCACCGAAGTGCCGAAGAGATCGTTGGCCGCGCCGTCACTCGCCAGCAGCTTCTTCACCGGCCCCCAGTTCCCCGCGCCGCCCTGATCGCGCGCGAAGACATAGACCGCGCCCTGCAGCGTGTTCGGTCCGATCGCTTCATACGGGCTGCCGGCCACCAGCGTGTCGCCGTCGAGCGCGATGCTCCACCCCGCTCCGGCGGCACCGATGACGATCTTCTTCGTCTCCCCCCAGTTGTCGGCCCCGCCGGCGTTGCGTTCGAAGATGCGCACCGTCGAGTCGGTCGCCGCCACCGCGGCCGTGTCTCCGCTCAGCGCGACATCGTGGCCGAAAACGCGGTTCGGGGCCGGATCGCTCCCCGCGATCTTCTTTACCTCGCCCCAGTTGTCCGCGCCCCCCTGGTTGCGGGCCCGGATGTACACGGCACCGGTCCAGGATGCATCCTGCGGAGCGCCGACTACGGCCGTGTCTCCGTCGATCGCCACCGCCTGACCGAAGCGCGCGTTGGCGCCGCCGTCGCTCGCGACAACTTGGCGCACCTCGATGAGGTAAGGACCCGCGGCAAGAGCGTTCGCTGAAGCTAGCCAGCTTGCACTGCACAGGACCAGAGCCCTGAGCAGCATCCTCCCCGCCCCGGAGCGCATGACAAGGCGGCCATGTGACACACGGATGCACAAGTTGCAAGCGCGCACTATAATTCGCTAATCCGGCGCTAAGGTTTCCCAGAGTTCCGCAATTCCCTGCGGTCAGCGGCCGAAAGCGCCGCATCTACGCCACGGCTTCGCCTGCGCGTCGGCGCCTTCGGCGCTTCGGTCGGTTCGCCCTATTATTCCTGGCGGAGATCCTCAGCACGAGCGGGTATTGTCTTGCCGTACAAGGCCATCCTCCATCCGCCCTGAGGAGGCGCGCGGCGCCGTCTCGAAGGGGGTGCGCGACAAATTTGTGGGTAACGTGGTTCATTTGTGGGTAACGTGGTTCGGTCTTATGGCCGTCATTCCCGCGAAAGCGGGAATCCAGATTGGCGTTTGGCGCTATGGACAAGCAGTTCTGCGTTTACATCCTGGCCAGCAAACGGAACGGCACGCTGTACATTGGGGTGACCTCACAGCTGGCAACGCGGGTGTGGCAGCATAAGAG